>NZ_JBFRDT010000005.1:0-167206 GCF_052113925.1 Terrabacter sp. RAF57
ACCCTCAAAGGCGCCAGCTACCGGCTCCGCAACCGCGGCATCGACACGCTGCCCAGCATCAGAACCCAGGACACGGCAGACTAGAAACCACGAACCGGTGGCCTCGATTTAGAACGTCGGATCGGCCTCATTTTCGAGCGTTGTCGACAACGGTGCGCTGCACGGCGACGGTGAACCTGCCCGGCTTGGAGGCGAGACCCCGGCCATCCTCAGAAGGGGACAGTGACCTCATGGAGCCTCCAGACCTCTTGGAACCACCCCGCATCGACGAGCAGAACAGACGCCTGTGCCACGCCACCAGCAAGCGCACGGGGGAGCCGTGCAACGCCCCTGCCATGCACGGCATGGACGTCTGCCGCATCCATGGCGGGTCGGCCCCTCAGGCCCGCAGGAGCGCCCGCCAGCGCCTGCTCGACCTCGTCGACCCGGCGATCGCCACTCTCGCCCGCGAAATGGAGCAAGCCGAGAGCAGCTCAGACCGGCAGAGGGCCGCCAACAGCATCCTCGACCGCGCCGGGTACGCGCGCCTGCCCAAGATCGACGAAGACGAAGCCCGCGACATCCTCGTCCAACGCCTGATCGAACTACGCGACGCTCGGGTGAGCCGTGCGACTCGCGGCGCGAACGTGATCGAGGGTGCCGTCACCGAGCCGAGAAAAGCGCACTCACGAGAGACGGAGTAGGGCGGGTCCTCCGCGTGAAGACATAGCCGGAGTCCGACCGGACCCATTGGCCACCTTCCTGGCCCGCGGGCCGTGATGCGATTCACGCATCGTTGGGACCTTCGACTCTGACACACCTTGTTGGCAACGCGTTGGCTGAGGCCGACGGGGGCTACGTGCGTTGAACCTCTTGCATCATTTCGATGAGGGCTTGCTCCGATAGGGCCTCCAGCCGCTGATATCCGGCACGCAGCCGCACTTCCTTGGCCAAGTCCTTAATCGCTTGCCCTTGGTTAGGAGCTGTCGAGCCTTGCATCGCCTCAACGACAGCCCACATCACTGGTGGGCTTGATCCCAGCTCACGTTCGAATATGGCTTGCACCCGATCCTCGTTTGCGAAGACCCATCGGGTATAGGCGTGAGGGTCACCGGAATTGCGACTTATTGGTCGACTCATCGAGGAGTCATGCGTCAACTCCGCCATCCACCAAAGCCGTGCAATGCCGTGGCGCACCAAGCCTTGCCGGGTTGGCCGTAGCAGCAGCCAGCGGTCAAGCACCCGCCCCTTCCAGTTGCGCACGCCCTCCAACTGCCAACGTCCGAGCATGTACTCACGCTGGGTCGTGAGTGCGAGATAGGTCCACAGTCGTGGGTCGGCCGCGTTCGCGCGGTCGACGAGTCCAAGGCCTTGAAAGACGAGCACGGCGTTCTCGCCGTCGTCTTCGGGAACGAGCGAGTCCGAGAACTCGATGGCGCCCGCCAGTGGCAGCGTGTTGAGCGGGTCCAACACCAGGTTGTCGACCGCGGCGAAGAAGTCTTCAGGGTTCTCCGCTTGGTCCAACCGCTCCCTGATGAGGTTCAGGGAGTTATAGGTGAATACGAAATCGGATGTCAGGCCGGTCATCTAGTCCTCATCTTCCGTAAACAGTGGGTTCACCAAGGTGGAAGTGATGGCGTGGTCCAAGATCAGCTGCGCGGCCACAAGTGGTGAGGTTGCCCGGGCCGCGAAACGGTCGGCCAGATCCTGTATCGTCGAGTACCACGCTTTACCGGACAAGTCCTCGCTACTGGCATCCGCCGAATTTCGCTCCATGAAGGAGAGGGTCTCCATCAGGGCCGGCAGCACGACGAGCGATATCTGCAGGTCCGGCCTGTGTCCGAGGRCCTTGAGCCCCTCGGCCATTTGCACTGACATCACGATCACCACTTGCTCGTCGTCATCGAAGCGCAGGCGCAGATCTCGCGGGCATAGTGGGTCTGGAACGAGTCGGAAGCATGAGCCAAGTGGCGGCTGCATGGGGTCGAAGAGTTTGTCGGCGAAGAATTCGAATCCGTACCCGTCGGCGAGATAGTCCCCTACAGCGACGGCGAACGACTGGGTGCCGTAGTCAGTGTGTTGTCGCGTCCAGCGAAGATCCGACAGTGCACGCGCCGCGACGACAGCGACATCGACGCGCACTCGATCACGGACCATCCTTTGATCGATCCACCCTGCGTACGTCTTTCCATCCACGTGGTCGGCGATGACGTCGACCGCGAGGTCACCACTTGCCAACGTTGCGGCGCAACTCCACCGCACGACGAGCTGAGCGTCCCCCGCGCTGAGCATCGATCCAAGGTCCGGATCGTCCGAGCGGAGTCTGAACCTCACCTCGACGTCATCAACCAAGGGGGTCACGGCGATGTTCACGACATCGAAGACCGACGCCACGTCGTCCGCATGGCCCAGTACTGGATGCGGAAAGGAACCGTCGCGCACGACCACGTCACATCACCCCCAGCCTGAATCGTCGATTCTCGTTGAGCTTGATGCGCAACCGCACTGGCGATCCCGCCCGGATCGCCACATCCCTGATGGCGTTGCCGTCGACTTCAAGGTCGACCGGGCTGCCGTTGCTCTCGTCCGTGACGGCAGCGATCGGGAGCACGTAGTCCTCCTCCACCTGACCACCAGATCCCAACGCGCGAAGCCAGAGATCGCCTTCCACGTCATCGTCTGCCCTCAATGCGGCGATGATGTCGCCTGTGGCTTTGTCCGACCAACTGCGCATGCGCACTGAGCCCGCCGCGATCTTCGCCCGCCCCTCACCCGCCGCACCGTGGCCGGGAAGCCCGATGTCCCCCTTCTTGCGCCGCCCGTCCCCACCGGTGTCCTTGCCTTTGGCGATCGGATCGTCACCGCCCGAACTGGCGGGTTTCTGGACCCGGACGGCGACCGACCCGCCCCTCGTGTTCGTGACTCCCAGTTCATCGGCCGGCTTGCCCTGGATCCCGGCCGACTCACGGTCCGTACCCTCGGAGTTGGAAGGACGGCCGCCGTTGCCATTGGCGGGATCCCCTTCCACGCCAAGCGAAGACGGCAGGAAGCGGCTTAGACCCTTGATCTTGATTTCAGCGCCGATCTGCTGACCGACCTTGGCCTTCAGACCTCGACCGATGAAGTCCTTGACTGCCTTGACCGTCGCAGTCCCTCCTGCCGCCCGGCCAGGATCCCACTCGTTGTGCAGCGGAGGCTCAAGGACCCGCAGCTTGTCGTTTCCCTCGTCGTTGGAGCATTCCATGATCGCCGCATACTTGGCGGAGATCGAGTTGTGGCGGTACGTCGTGACATGCATCAGTTGTTTGCGCATCGTGATGGTGTTGAGTTTGTGAGGAAGCGCGTCGTCAACCTCGACAAAGAGACGCATCTCCCCGAGGCCGCCGACGACCTCGACGTAGGGGTCCGGGTCCATCATGGCCCGGTAGAAGGGCGCCGCTTCGGCGACCAGCGGGACACAATCACTCAAAGAACTCTTGTCAAGAACCCATTTGCGCGTGGGAGTGTGGCCCTCGACGATGAGCCGCCCGCGGTGGATCGCGACCATGAAGTCAGACACGAAGGCGTCGCGGATCGCGGTGAGTTCCGGATCGTCGCCAGCCTTCCCGTAGCCCAAGATGTAGACGTCGGTGCCTTGTTCCGTGCGGACGCCGAACGGGCCGATCGGACCGGGGGAGCGCAAGTAGTGGAAGTCGGTCGTGTCGTTCTTGTCCGTGAAGAAACCATCCGCTTGGCGGTACGCGCCGTTGATCTTGTGCGTTGCCAGCTGGCTGTAGCCGGCAAACACAACCTCTGAGGAGCCACGAGGGAGCGACGTCCAGAGAACGGTGCGCAAGTCGGAAGACATGGTGCCGACCGAGGAGCCGACGCCGAAGCTCCCTCCCCCACCGCCCTTCCCGGCGCTGATGCCTGCACCGCGGGTGAGCGCTACCAAGGGTTCGGCATAATCGTCCGCTCCCTCGCCACCCGTCAGTCCCAAGGTCCCGTAGTCCCCCACCCGGAGCACCATGATGGAGTCTTGGTCGACGGCATCTGCAGCGGCTTGGAGTCGCGTGTTCCCGGCGTCGATAGAGCGGGTCGCCTCATCCGCGGCTCGGAGATGGAGCCGAAGGGTTTCAAGGTCCGGGATGTCCGCGGTCGGCATCTCTGCCAACTCAAAGACCATTCGGACGACGCCGCTTCCGTCCTTGTCGACTGCGTCCAGCGAGTTCTGGCCCAACTCACGGGCCAAGGACATATCGGACTTGGACCCCTTGAAGTGCTCCTCGTCCGCGGAGGTTGCGCCTTGGGGTCGCGACAGGCCGGCCTCCTCGAAGTAGAACCCGTAGTTGCGCTTCACCTGAACTGAACCTTCCTGGTTGAGGGGGCCTGCGGATCAAAGAGTGCTCGGACCTCGCGCAGTTCTCGCTCGATCGGCTCGAACAGCGCGTCCACCTCAGCCTCGCCGTAGTCGTAGTTCTTTCGGTTGGACAGGTTGCCGAGCAGGTTGATCTCTCGTATCAGCCGATCCCCGCGGCTCACCGCGAGGCGTCTGAAGCGCTCGTTCTTGGACTCAACTGCCATGCCGATCCTCTCCCGAAGCCTAGGACAAGGCTACATATCCAGCATTTAGCCGTCAAGTATCAGCCCCCCGTCGAGGGCGAAGCGCCTTGGCGGCGTACCCGACCCGCGGCGTCGACATCCATGGCCGATATCGCTGTGCCGGAGGTCCGCTTGGGCAGCACCGACACCGAGGTGTTGCGGCGCGTTCAGCAGGCATGGCACCAGCTCATAACTGCGGCCCGGCTCCAGCGTGCCGACCGACTGGAGAAGAAGGTGAACTGGCTCATCACAGTTGACGGCGTGGGGGTCTGCGGCGCGCCGGTGGCTAGGTAGGCGTCGAGGTCTCCTGAAGAAAGAAGTTCTGACACTGCCCATCTGGAAGACCTCGGCATGCCCGACGCTACCTTCACCCGCCTTGGCCTCACCACGTTCTGCGTCTCGACGAGCTTGGCCTTCAGGTCGTCGGTCAACGACTCGAACCCGGCCGGGCCGTGCTGGCCTGCCGTGTCCTCGAGCCCGACCGGTCGTGCCGAGCCTGCGGTTGCGAAAGGACCGCTTGGGACAGCGTCACCCGGAATTGGCCCACGAACCCTTCGGGTGGCGACCCACGACGCTGGTGGTGACGGCCTGCCAGGGTGTCTGCGAAGTGCGCCGGGGCCGTGAAGTCCATGCGACCATCGGCGCATGGACAAGGTCACGGTGGCTACGCCCCCATCGTGGGTTCGTTCCACGCGGTCGTCGTTCGCGACGGTGAGGCCATGGCCCGGAACAACCAACTCTTCTATGCCTTATGAGAGTTGAGAGGCCTGCGGTGAACCCATGTTCGAGGGGCAGTTCGCCGATGGGACCAGGATCTTGGTCACCCAAGCGGATCATGCCTTCGCGGCGGGCCGTGGAGACCAGAAGCGACCGGACATGACATGAACGTCCATCCGGAGACCGAGCCCACGCAGCCACCGGTCAACCCGTCGGTTTCAGCGAGGTTCGCAAGGACGCGTGGTAAGGACACCAAGCCCGAGATGCTGGTGCGCCGCGAGCTGCACAGTCGCGGATTCCGTTACCGCGTAAATATGAGGCCGATCCCGGACCTTCGGCGCACTGGCGACATCGTCTTCCCGAGACAGCGTGTGGTGGTGCTCATCGACGGATGCTTCTTTCACGCGTGCCCGGTGCATCACGTCCCGCCCAAGACAAGGGCCAAGTTCTGGGCAGACAAGGTCGCGGCCAACGTGGAACGGGACAAAGACACGACGGCTCAGTTCGAGGCCGCGGGCTGGAACGTCCTTCGTTTCTGGGAGCACGAGCCTGTTGGCGGAGTGGTGGCACGGATCGTGTCAGCAGTCGAGGGGAGAAACGCAAATAGTCCTTAGACCGCGGTGCGGCATCCGCGGCGAGATGCGAGCCTTGCGGCAAGATCCGTCGGATGATGCGGAGCGAAGATCGAGATGCACTGTACGAGTCGTGGGCTCGATCAAGAAGCCTCCGTCACGTAGCAGAACTCCTACTTTCTCGTCGTGTCGATAAGGCCTACGTGAAGTTCCTGCCGCCTAGACAGGACAACGACAAGAACCAGATCTACCTAGGAAAGGACCTCGCAGGTGCGGCCTCTCTCCTCCCCTACGGCCACATCAAGGTTCGTGTCGGTGGCTCGCAAAAAGTAAAGGCTGATGGTAGGCCCATCTACCATGCCGACGTCCGGTTCGCTTGGCTGCTTCCGTTCGGCGGCATCGCCTTCGCTCCCCACGCCAAACTGACCTACCACCCTCAGTATCCCGAGGTACGGCTCTCCGGCCTGATTGAGGAATGTACGTGGCCACCTCGGAGCATGTATGTGCGCAGTCCCACCTCTCAGGTTCCGGGACGCGTCCTGGTTCTCGGAGTGGCAGGAGAGCAGGTCTTTGGGCTCCTGCTGCCGCCGACTTCGCTTGCAGCGCGTGAGCTGGCAGACCTCCGCAGTTCAATGACTTCCGAGGGGGTGCTTTATGCCTGGCCCTTCGCGCCCACGGCAGAACCTTCGATCGTGGAACGAGAGGTCCTCCTCGGCGAACTGCATGGGGTGGCGCAGCGACTCATCGTGCCCGGTTGTCGGATCGACAAATCAGGGACTCTGGTCCTGACCAACGCACCGAATGCAGGAGGAGCGACTCTGGAGGCCCAACTCGGGCTGCAGTCAAACCCTCAAAGCCGGCCAGACTTCTATGGCTGGGAGTTGAAGGCACATGTGGCCAAGAAGTTGGATCCAGTGACCGGTGCTGGATCGTTGACGCTGTTCACTTCCGAGCCCAGCGGGGGACGGTACAAGAAGTCGGGATTCGACGATTTCATGAGGGCCTATGGGCACGAAAACCCGTCCAAGGTCAACCGCTACAACCACGCCGGCACCCTGCGGGTCGGTAGCCCGTTCAGCCCCAAGAACCAAACTCGACTCGTGATGGTCGGCTACAACGGGGTAGCACGTGAGCATGACCCGGACGGCTATCTCGCTCTCGAGTCGGTCACGGGCGACCTCGCAGCGTCGTGGACGTTCGCGGACCTTCTGGACCACTGGCGAAAGAAGCACGCTCGGGCCGCCTATGTGCCGTACCTCAGCCACCCCAGCCTTGGCGGCTACCAGTACGGCACCGTCGTCCGCATCGGCGAAGGTGCCTCGTTCCTTGGGTTCCTGACTGCGCTTGCCGAGGGCCGCGTCTTGTATGACCCCGGGTCGTGGCTGCTGCACGACGGCACCGGCAAGAAGGTCGACGAGAAGCGGCGCAACCAGTTCAGGATCCAATCCACGAACGTCCACCGCCTTTACACCCGAATGTTGACTCTCCGCACGGAGGCGTACGCACCGAACAACGACCTGTCCTCGCGCAACCTCAGACGTCTGGGCGTGACGCTGCCAAGACTTGGTGCCCTCGCACCGTCCGAGGCCCGGCCACCATCCCCCGAGCTGAGGCTGTTCTAGACCGCCTCCGACAGGCGCTCATTGGCGGGAAGGATGCTCGGAACCATCTGTTCGGCCACCGCGCGGATGAGGGGGACCACGAGGCTATTGCCGAACTGACGGTACGCCTGGGTGTCGCTCACCGGGATCCGGTACTCCTCAGGAAAGCCCATCAGGCGAGCGCACTCCCTCGGCGTGAGGCGTCGCGGCCGCTTTCCCTCACCGCGGTCGACCAGAATTTCCGAGCCGTCCTTGTAGTACCTTGCCGACAGGGTGCGGGCGACGTCGTCGGGGCCGACGAGGCCGAAGCCGAACCCGTTTCCCGCCTTGCGATGCTTAGCGGCGTAGTCCTGCAGGTAAGCCCACAGTCGCGGCGTCAGCGTGTACTTGTCCGCGACCCGGGCCAAAGGCCCCTCGGTGTACGGCGTTTCGGGCTGCTCGGTGCCGTCCTCTGGATGGAGGATGCGGCTCATTCGGGGCGAGTCGGTCGGGATCTTCAGGTTCTCGAACTTGAAGCTGTGGTTTCCGTCGAAGCCGACAAAAATGATGCGACGTCGGCCTTGGGGCACGAACGGGCTGGCATCAAGGACCTTCGGGACGACCTTGTAGCCCAGCTCCTTCTCCAGCGTGTGCATGATGACCCTGAAGGTGTTCCCACCATCGTGCGAGACCAGATTCTTGACGTTCTCCAGCATGAAGGCCCTCGGACGCTTGGCCGCGATGATGCGGGCGACATCGAAGAAGAGCGTCCCCTGCGTCACGTCCTGGAAGCCGTGTGGCCGACCGAGGGCGTTCTTCTTCGACACGCCGGCGATGCTGAAGGGCTGGCATGGAAAGCCGGCTAGGAGGACGTCATGGTCGGGGACCTCCTCCTCGTCCACCGCCTTGATGTCGTCAGCGAACTCGTGGTCATCGCTGTGGCCGAAGTTCGCTGCGTAGGTCTGCTGGGCGTGCCCGTCCCACTCTGAGGTGAAGACGCAACGCCCGCCCACCTGCTCGAAGGCGAGCCTCGTGCCCCCGATCCCAGCGAAGAGGTCCACGAACCGGAACGTGCCGCCCCTGGGAGTCGTGTCGATATGCATGCGAATGGCGTCGCCGAGGTAGCCCGGGCAGGCCGACTCGTGGTTCTCCCACCGTCGGACGGTCCGTTCGTTGACGCACAACATCTCCGCGATCTCCCGGTGACTCTTCTGGCGTCGCAGTTCCAGCAGCATCTCGTGCGAACTCTTCTGGTGCATGTGGGGGATGTCAGCCTTCCATGGGGATCCTATGCGGACATATTGCCCGCGAACGAGCCTAGCGAGGAGGAGGCGCGCCGTGGCGGGCGCCAACCTATTGGACGGCACCGACGGTGATGGTCTCGGGGCTCGCGCCGTAGGTCGTCACGAAGCTTTCAGCACCTCCCCCGTCGCGGGGTCGGTTAGCCGGAGCCGCTTATCGGTCCACGTCCCACCACGACGCGGGTTGGGCAGCACCTCGACGGTCAGCAACTCGCGCAGCAGCGCCCGCTGGACGTCCACTGGGGCGTCAAGGAACTCCTGTGCGGGGTCGACCGCGTTGACGATCGGTGACGCCGTAGAGCGACGCAGCCCCTCCGCGATCCGGGCCTCAACGTCGGCCAATTGGGCCGTGACCATGGCGCTCGACTTCGTGAGCAGGGCCGCTGTGATTGAGCCCGCCGCATAGTCGTTCTCGAACTGCTCCAGTCGCGCCAGGAGGGTCATCCGCTCCTCCCGATCGCCAGCTAGCCGACCGTCGTCCTGAGGGCTCAGGCCAGCCACGACCCGGGGGTCGCGCAGAAGGCCGGCGACGATGTCGCGCACATACTCGTCTGTCTGCGCCGAGCTGATCGTGAGGTGCGCCTTGGCCGTACAGCGGTAGAGGTAAGTCCGGGTCCGCCGGTTGCTCTTGGGCGTGGCCCCATACGGTGCGGGCCGCAGCGGGGTGCCGCACAAGGCCTCCTGGGCGTCGTCCCCGCGAAGAGAGGGGTCCTCCTGCCTGTGCCCGCAGAGGTAGATGCCGGATCCCAGCCAGCGCGGCACGTTGCCCTTGGTCTCGGAGCGTCGCGAGGCATCGTTGAGGAGCCCGTGCACCGCCCTCCACGTCTCCTCTGGCACGACGGCATCCCACACCGCCTTGCCCACAATCTGCATGGTGCCGCGGCTTGCCCGCCCCGTGCTGAGTAGTCCGGCGTTGCGGGGACGCATAAGGACGTCACGGAGGAGCCCGTACGTCCACGGCTTGCCCCGTGAGGTCGTCAGGCCCTTGTCGCTGAGGTCCCGGGCGACCGCCGCCAACGAGCGCCCGGCAAGCACGGCGGTGCTCGCCTCGCGAATCACGTCGGCCTCGTCCTCCCGGATGGTGACCCCGTCGGCCTCGTACCCGTAGGGCCTCATGCCGCCCCGGTACTTCCCTGCCACGGCGGCCTGCTTCTTTGCAGCCCGCACACGGCCCCGGGTCTGGGCGGCTTCCTTCTGCGCCACGGCCCCGACGATGCGGGCGATCATCTGCCCGGTGTCCGTCGACAGGTCAAGGTCCCCAGCCGTGACGGTCGCAACCCTGACGCCCGTTGAGTCGCAGACGTTGATGAACGACTCCAACTCTGTGGTCCGGCGGTGCAACCGGTCTGGGTGCCACGCAACGATGGCCTTGACCCTCCCGGAGCGCACTGCACCCAACATCGCCTCGTACTGCGGTCGAGGCTTGCCGCTGTAGGCACTGATGTCGTTGTCGACGAAAGCTCCGACAACTTCCCAGCCGTTGCGCTCCGCGAGCGCCCGGCATTCGGTTTCTTGCCGCTCGACGCCGAGCCCTTGGCCGGTTGGATCGCTTGAGATTCGGGCGTAGATGGCGGCGGGCAGTGGGGGACCGGTTGTGCTGGACTCCATATGTATATTCTACGGTTTCGACTCGTCGAGGCGGCGCCCCGCGATGCCGGCCAGGCGGACGGCAAGACCTCGGGCGTCGTCGGCATCGAGCCGCTCGCCCACCCACTCCATGCCGTGCCCACGGTCGACCCAGATGCGTCCGTCGCCGTTGACGGCGATGTCGGTGACGCCCGGCTCGGCGAGCCAGGGGTCGAGCGGCCCGGCGCCGAGCACCCGCGAGGCCAGCGCCGACCGGGTCTCGGCGACACGGTGGGCTCCGAGCGCCCCACGCTCCTGGGTCGCCACCTCGGCCACCGCCGCGCGGTCAGGCCCGATGCCGTCGCGGACGCGCTGCCACACCGCTGGCGTGAGCGAGCCGCCGGGCCGTGGCTGGACGCTCACGCGGCGACCGCCTGGCCGGTGAGCCGCAGCAGCAGCTCGTCGGCGGCACGCACGACCTCGCCGCGTCCCCGAGCGCCCGGCGGCAGTCCTTCGGCCACCTCGGAGACGAGGCGCCGGTCGTCGCCGACCGTGGCCACGAGAGGCACGTCGAGGCCGTCCATGACGAGGTCCTCGAGGTCGGGCTCGATGCGGGCTCCGCGCAGGACGACCCACGGCTCGATCGGCAGCAGTGGCTGGGCCTCCCACGCCCGCCCGGCGTCACGCAGACGGCGGAGCAGGCCGCGCACGCCGGACACGACGGCGGCAGTCGCCGCGAGCTGCGGCACCTGGGTGCCGGACACGACGACGACCGCGTCGACGAGCAGCCCGACGCGGGCCAGCACGGACGGGTCTCGGGACAGGTCGAGAACCGTCAGGTCGTACGCGTCGGCCAGGCCGGCCACGACGTCGGGCAGGCTCTGCGCCCACCCGTCGCCCGTGTCGTCGAGCGGACCCACCCAGCCGGAGCCGCCGCTCCCCGAGAGCACGGGCACCCCGCACGAGACCGGGAGCTCGTCGGCGAGCCCGAGCCCGTCCACGACGCCCGCCACGTCCGCCAGCTCCGGCCAGCGCCACCCCGGCTCCTGCTCGAGGCCGAAGACGACGTCGAGAGACCCTGAGACGCGGTCGAGGTCGACGGCCACGACCGAGCGTCCGGCCGCGGCGGCGCGCACGGCGACCGCAGCCGCGAGGGTCGAGGACCCGACCCCACCAGAGGCCGGCACGAAGGCGATGACGTTTCCCATGTGCCCACCGTCACGCACGGGACGGAGCCGGCCCAGCGGCATACGCAAGCCGGTGGATACCCGGCCCCGCGCCCGAGGGGATGTGGACAAGCCGACCCAGCAGCACGCACCCGGCCCGGAAAATAGTGGTGGCCTTCGTCCGGGGGAAGACGAAGGCCACCTCACGAGACTGGCACCGGGGGGGAGGGGCCAGATCGCGTCGGTGCTCGACCCATGAGGGGAGCACCACCAACAATGCTGGACGCTAGTCCTTCGGATTGCAAACCGAGAAGTCACGACACGCGGTGATTTCTCGCGATTTGTCACGACACGACAGAAACGTTCAACTCCGAAGGCGCCGACAGATCCTCCCACACAAGGCGGAGGCCCCCCGACCAACGGTCGGAGGGCCTCCAGAGAAGCTCCGGGCTACCAGGCGTGCATTCTCGATAGTGTCGCCCCGGTTGTGCGCCCGGGGGTGGACTGTTCCAAGGGAACTGCTCTCGCGTGGGTACTCGGCCTCTTCTCGAGACATCTGTTCTGCGTGGATCCGGATCTACGCCTCTCGGCGATGTGGTTCCTGAGTCCGTTCTACTCCACGCCGTCGGCGTGGCGACACCCCCCACGTCGCCGCCGCGGCAAGAAACTGTCCACCCCCGTGGACATCCCGCACGAATCGCCGCTCCCGGCCTGTCAGCCAGGGCTCAGATGACTCAGGTGAGTCGTCCCGCCCGCACCGCGTCGCTGATCCGCTCCCCCTCCGCGGCGCCCCGGACCATCGCCTCCCCCGCCTGGGCGAGCCAGAGGCCGACGCCTGCGGCGCCACCCTGGGCGTATGCGGTGAGCGCGCCGAGGTAGGCCGGCCCACCGTTCGCCATGTGGCCGGCTTCGGGGACGGCGACTCCGGTCGGATCGAGCCCGAGGGCCTGGACGAGCGCGCGCTCCATGGCCCGGGCCACGAGCCCGTTGCCGTGGACGAAGGGGCGGATCGCGGCGATCTMTGCGTGCACGAGGGCGGCGACCACGGACGCCGGGACGCGGTTGCTGCCGGCCGAGGCGACGATGACGTCGGAGAGCGAGGCGAGGCGTGCGGCGACGACGGTCGGTGGCGGGGCCGGCCCGAGGTCGACGAGCTCGGTGCATCCCTCGTCACCGATGCGCGGACGGCCGAGGGCGTCACCGCTCACGACCGGCGACGCGGCGGCGACGTGGAGCCGAGCCAGCGCCTGGAGGGGCGCGGCGCGCACGAGCGCGACGACGCGCTCGCTCTCTGCCGTGGCCGAGACGGCGCCCTTGAGGGTGCGCAGACCGGGGTCGAGGTCGTCGGGCCAGTCGCGCGCGCCGCTCATCAGCTCGCGCACGACGTCGACGGGGAAGTCGGCACCGTCGAGGGCCGCGCTAGCCTGCGCACCGCGCACCCGGGACTCGGCGGAGGCCTCGGGGATGCGCCGACGCAGGGCCTCGTGGAAGCGGAGCGCCGTGCAGGCCTCCCGGGCGGCGTCGGCACGGGCGCGCACATCGGGCAGGTCGGTCAGCGCGGCCAGCTGGTCGAGCAGCAGGGTCCGGGAGGGCTGGGCATCAGGCACCGCCCCAGCGTAGGAGCGGTCGACGTGGCATCCGGACGTTCGACAGCCCTCGGGGGCGTGAGTACCCTCACTGACATGAGTTCGACCGTCGCACCGACCCGCGCGTGGTGGCTGCCCAGTTGAGGCGGCCCGTCGAACCAACCCGAGATCCGGAGCCGCCCACGGGCGGCTCCTCGCATGTCCACGACGTGTGGCGAGGTCTCTCCCGTGGGCACCCACCACGACCAGGAGAGACCATGACCAGCATCACGAGCAACAGCGCGATCAGCAGCACGACCCGCTCCGCCACACCGCCTGCCCCCGGCGACGCCGACGAGAGGGCGACGTATGCCGTGGCCCTGGAGCGCAGCGCCGTCCTCGACGCGCTCATCGACGAGCACGCCGTCGGAGTCGACGGCACCGGCACCGAGGGCGCCGCACGTTTCCGGATGCTCACCGGCGACCGTCCCACCGGTCCGCTCCACATCGGCCACTACCTCGCCAGCCTGCGCAACCGGGTCAGGCTGCAGGACAAGGGCGTCGAGACGTTCGTCGTCATCGCCGACTACCAGGTCATCACCGACCGCGACTCGGTCGGCGAGATCGGTGCCAACGTCCAGGGGCTCGTGCTCGACTACCTCGCCGCCGGCCTCGACCCGACTCGGACGACGATCTTCACGCACAGCGCGGTGCCGGCCCTCAACCAGCTCATGCTGCCGTTCCTGTCGCTCGTCACCGACGCGGAGCTGCGCCGCAACCCGACGGTCAAGGACGAGCTCGCCCTGTCCGACGGACGGCCACTGTCGGGCCTGCTGCTCACCTACCCGGTGCACCAGGCAGCCGACATCCTCTTCTGCCACAGCCGGATCGTGCCGGTCGGCCGGGACCAGCTGCCGCACCTCGAGCAGACACGAGCCATCGCGCGCCGTTTCAACCAGAGGTATGCCGCGGGGCACAGCGTCTTCGCCGAGCCCGAGGCGCTGCTCAGCGAGGTCCCACTGCTGCTCGGGACGGACGGCACGAAGATGAGCAAGAGCAAGGGCAACGTCATCAACCTGCGCGACAGCGCCGACGAGACGGCCGCCCGGGTCCGGGCCGCGCGGACCGACTCGGAGCGACGGATCACGTTCGACCCCAAGGGCCGTCCTGCCGTGGCGAACCTGCTGACGATCGCGGGACTGTTCCTCGACGAGGCACCGGAGGCGGTGGCCGAGCAGGTCGGCGACGGCGGCGCCCAAGCCCTCAAGAGCGTCGTCACCGATGCGGTCAACGAGTCCCTCGCCGGGCACCGGGCGCGGCGGGCCGACCTCGCCCGCGACCCGGCATACGTCACCTCGGTGCTCCACGAGGGGAACGCGCGCGCCAACGAGGTGGCCGAGCGGACGCTGGCGACGGTGCGGGCGGTGATGGGGATGAGCTACTGAGACCCGCGAAACCACATCGCCTCGCCGGCGCCCGGGAGGGCGACGTGCCCAACGAGCAGGACGAGGCCAAGGATCGTGCGGACTACGAGGCGCTCTCACGGATCGACGGGGGCGCCTGAGTGCCACCACCCGTCGAGACTCGACTGCGCCGGAGGCGACGCAGGCGGACCCCCTTGCGGGAGCGCTGGATCCGCGCCTCGGCTGCGAGGTCTGCCTGGCGCATACCCTCCTCGTCGAGGCGCAGACCCTCCTCGGGGCCCGGCGCTGTGCCCCCGCGGGAGGCGGGGATCCACCAGCGGTCGGCGTCGTCCTTCGGCTGGTCGGGATAGGCGTCCATCGCCTCGGCGAGCACGACCTGCAGGCGGTCCCGCAGCTGCTCGGAGACGGCGTACGGCTCGGCGTCGGGTGCGGGACTCAGCGGTTCGCCCACCACGATCGTGACCGCCGTGCCCCGGCGGAGGCTGAACCGACCACCCACGGTGAGGATCCGCTGGCTGCCCCAGACGGCCACCGGGATGAGCGGCACCTGGCACCACGTCGCGACCGCGGCCGCGCCGGGACGAAACGGCCGCAGCTCCCACGAGTGCGAGATGGTCGCCTCGGGGAAGAGACCGACGACCTCACCCGCCCGGGCCCTCGCGACGGCGTGGCGCAGCGCGACCTCACCGTGTGCTCGGTCGACGGCCACGTGCCCCATCGCCCGCATCGCGGCACCGACGAGCGGTGGGGTGAAGACGCCCTGCTTGGCGAGGAAGCGGACGAAGCGACCCCGCTGTCGTCCGACGAGACCGACGAACAGGAAGTCGAGGAAGCCCACGTGGTTGGCGGCGAGCACCGCGCCACCCTCGCGCGGCAGGTGCTCAGCGCCCCGTACGTCGATGCGCAGCCCGAGCGCGGCGAAGACCCCGAGGGCGGCACGGATGACGAGGCGATAGGTCCGGTCGGTCACACCACATCTTCGTCACGGCCACCCGCCCGGATGGCCCCGACACCCCCACCACTCGAGGGAGTTCGGGCGTGCGCTCAGGCGCTGCCGTGGGTCTCCTCGCGGATCGTGTCGGCGACGATCTGCTCCTCGCTCGGGGTCGAGCGCCGCAGGGTCGTCGTCGTCAGCGGGTGGTCGGCGGTCTGCCGCAAGCCGCGGACGCCGTCGTCGATGACGAACTCCGCGCGGGTGAACGCCTCCGCGCCGGGTGTCGTCACGACCGGCACGCACCGGAAGCGCGCCGTCAGCTCGGACGGGGTGATCGTCGTCGAGACGTAGCCGCGCAGGTTGGTCCAGAAGCGCAGGTTGGGGTTCCACGCGGCCCACGGGTGCTGGCCGGTCGGGCTGTCGTAGCCGTTGCCGCCCGACGTGATCGAGCTCGTGATGAGCTCCGAGCCGACGACCTCGCCGGGCTGGTCCCAGTCGAGGTAGAGGTCCGAGGCCCAGTGGGCGTGCACGTCGCCGGTCAGCACGACGGGGTTGCGCACTCCGGCATCGAGCCAGCCCTGGGTGACCCGCCGACGCGACGCGCGGTAGCCGTCCCACGCATCCATCGACACGGTCGTCCGCGCCGTCGCGTCGTTGTCGCGCTGCCCGAAGAAGACCTGCTGGCCGAGCAGGTCCCACCGCGCCTCCGACTGCCGGAAGCCGTCGAGCAGCCACTGCTCCTGCTCCATCCCGGGCAGCGAGCGCGTCGGGTCGTCCGCCGCGGGACAGTCCTTGTAGCCGTCGCCGCAGGCCTGGTCGGAGCGATACTGGCGCGTGTCGAGCATGTGGAAGTTCGCGAGCCGACCCCACCGGACGCGGCGGTAGAGGTCGAGGTTCGGGCCGTCCGGCATCGACGAGCGGCGCAGCGGCATGTTCTCGTAGTACGCGCGGTAGGCCGCGGCCCGGCGCTGGAGGAACGTCGGCGTCTCGGCGACCTTCTCGGGGACGTCCCCGGCGTAGTTGTTGTCGACCTCGTGGTCGTCCCAGACGGCGAGCCACGGCGCAGCGGCGTGCGCAGCCTGGAGGTSGGGGTCGCTCTTGTACTGCGCGTAGCGCTGCCGGTAGCCGGCGAGCGTCGTCGTCTCCGGGCCGGCATGGTTGCGGCCGACGCCGTTACCGCCACCCTCGTACTGGTAGTCCCCGAGGTGCAGGATGACGTCCGGCCGCTCCTCCGCGAGGCGCCCATAGGCCGTGAAGTAGCCCGCGGGGAAGTTCGAGCACGAGACGAACGCCATGGCGAGCGCCGACGGGGTCTCCCACGGGTTCGGCGCGGTGACCGCCCGACCTGGTTCGGAGAGGTGCTTGCCCAGACGGAAGCGGTAGAAGTACTCCCGCCCCGGTCGGAGGCCGTGGACCTCGACGTGCACGGAGTGGGCCCAACCGGGCTGTGCCGCAATGGATCCCGCCTTGACGATATCGGCGAATCGGTCGTCCGACGCGACCTGCCAGTTCAGCTGGTAGGTGGCGGACGGCATACCACCGAGTCCGTCGGCGGCGAGCGGGTCGAGGGCGAGGCGCGTCCAGAGGACGAAGCCGTCGGGCTCGGGGTCGCCGCTGGCGACGCCGAGGGTGAAGGGGTTGGCGGCCGGGACGACGGCCGCCGCGCTCGGACGGCTGTCGAGGACGACGCCGGCCCCGGCGAGGGCGACGGTCCCGGTGGCGAGGCCACCACGGAGAAGGGTTCGGCGAGAGGGCAGCTGGTGAGTCGTGTCCATGTCGTCCACATTTGTGACTCCGCGGCCGGCGCAGCCCACCACGCGGAGAACCTCAGGTGAAGCGTTGGGCCGGATGGCGTATGCCGTCCGCCCGCCGCGGGTGCCCACGGGCCCGACCGCTCGTCCTCGGACTCGGACCGCTCGGCGGGCTACTCGTCGGTAGCGATGAGACCCGGCTCACTCCGCCCTTGAACCGCGAACTAGCCTGCGTTTGAGTTGTGCATCAACCACGTCGACCCCGCCGAGCACGCGGGCGGCGCGACCGCACCATCGTCGATGCGAAAGGGTGACACCAGTGAGCGAAGAGCCGCTCGACAACCTCGTCCATGAGGGACTGACCTTCCCACCGCCGCCCGAGTTCGCCGCGCAGGCGAACGGCACGGCCGACCTCTACGAGCAGGCGGCTGCCGACCACGAGGGTTTCTGGGCCGATCAGGCCCGCACCTACCTGACGTGGAGCACGCCGTTCACGCAGTCGCTCGACTGGAGCAACCCGCCCTTCGCGAAGTGGTTCGCCGACGGCGAGCTCAACGCGTGCGTCAACGCCGTCGACCGCCACGTCGAGGCGGGGCGGGGCGACAAGGTCGCGATCCACTTCGTCGGTGAGCCCGAGGGCGACACCCGCGACATCACGTACGCCGACCTCCATGCCGAGGTGCAGCGCGCGGCCAACGCCCTCGCCGACCTCGGCGTCGGCAAGGGCGACACCGTCGCGATCTACCTGCCGATGATCCCCGAGGCCGCGGTCGCGATGCTCGCCTGTGCCCGACTCGGCGCCCCGCACTCCGTCGTCTTCGGCGGCTTCTCGGCCGAGGCCCTGCACTCGCGCATCGACGACGCCAAGGCGAAGGTCGTCATCACGTCAGACGGCGGCTACCGCCGCGGCGCCCCGTCGGCCCTCAAGCCCGCGGTCGACGCGGCCCTCGACCACGACGACACGTCGGTCGAGCACGTGCTCGTCGTCAAGCGCACCGGCCAGGACACCGCGTGGAACGACCGCGACGTCTGGTGGCACGAGGCCCTCGAGAAGGCCGCGCCGACCCATGAGGCGCAGCCCTTCGAGGCCGAGCACCCGCTCTTCATCCTCTACACGTCGGGCACGACCGGGAAGCCGAAGGGCATCTTCCACACGACCGGCGGCTACCTGACGCAGGCGGCCTACACGAACGCCGTCGTCCACGACGTCCACCGCGACACCGACGTCTACTGGTGCACGGCCGACATCGGCTGGGTCACCGGCCACTCCTACATCGTCTACGGGCCGCTCACCAACGGCGTGACGCAGGTGATGTACGAAGGCACCCCTGACACCCCGCACCAGGGGCGCTGGTGGGAGATCGTGCAGGACTACAAGGTCACGATCCTCTACACGGCTCCGACGGCCGTGCGCACCTTCATGAAGTGGGGCGCCGACATCCCGGCGAAGTTCGACATGGGCTCGTTGCGGCTGCTCGGGTCGGTCGGCGAGCCGATCAACCCCGAGGCGTGGCTCTGGTACCACAAGCACATCGGCGGGGGACGTGCCCCGATCGTCGACACGTGGTGGCAGACCGAGACCGGCGCCATCATGATCAGCCCGCTGCCCGGCGTCACGACCCTCGAGCCCGGCTCGGCGCAGAAGCCGATCCCCGGCATCAGCGCCGAGATCCTCGACGACGAGGGCAAGCCGTTCACGACGCCCGAGCAGGTCGGCTACCTCGTGCTGACGAAGCCGTGGCCGTCGATGCTGCGCGGCATCTGGGGCGACCCGGAGCGCTACAAGGAGACGTACTGGTCGCGGTTCGGCGAGAAGTACTACTTCGCCGGCGACGGCGCGAAGTACGACGCCGACGGCAACATCTGGCTGCTCGGCCGCGTCGACGACGTCATGAACGTCTCCGGCCACCGCCTCTCGACGGCTGAGATCGAGTCAGCCCTCGTGTCGCACCCGAAGGTCGCCGAGGCCGCGGTGGTCGGCGCCAACGACGAGACGACGGGCCAGGCCGTGTGCGCCTTCGTCATCCTGCGCCAGGAGTTCGTCGAGGAGGCCGACGAGGTGGGCGAGGGCAAGGACCTCGTCCAGGAGCTGCGCAACCACGTGGCCAAGGAGATCGGTCCGATCGCGAAGCCACGCTCGATCATGATCGTCGGCGAGCTGCCCAAGACCCGCTCCGGCAAGATCATGCGACGCCTCCTGCGTGACGTGGCCGAGGGTCGCGAGGTCGGCGACGTGACGACGCTCGCCGACAGCTCGGTCATGGACCTCATCAAGACCGGTATGTCGACGGGCTCCTCCGACTGACCCATCGATCACCGGCGCCCAACCCGATGCCGATGCCGCCCCTCCCGCGCACCTGCGGGAGTGGGCGGCGTCGGCGTGAAGAGGCCCGAGAGGTCGTGTGCCTGTACCCTGCGGTGGCGTGACCCCCCGGCTGTACCCGGCGCGCCACCCCAGGGCCTGGTCGTCCGCTGCTGCGCCGGGTCCGAGCCCTCACCCCCACCCAGCACCTCGTCCATGGAGTCCCGTGCGCCCCACTCGCCGACAGCCCGTCCCCCGTGCATGCCGCGCACACGTCGACCTGCGGACGTGCTGATGAGCACCTCTGCACACGGAGGCCGGCCCGAGCTCGCCGACCCGGCGCGCCCAGACGGCGCCGTCCTCGTCGGAGGTTCGGGTCAGATCCTCGACGCGGACGTCGAGGATGCACGCACCACCGTCCAGACGGACGCAACGCGGGTGCGTCCCCGACCAGACCTGGCCTGGATCTCATGGCTGCGGTTCGTGGCCATCGCCGCAGTGGTCACGATCCACACGGTGGGCTACAACGCGCTGGAGCCCGGGGCCCGGGGCACACTGCGTGGCACCACGGCCATCTACCTCGACGTCCTGGGGGTCTTCGCGGTCCCGGTGTTCGTCATGCTGAGCGGCGCCCTGCTGCTCGACCCTGCCCGCTACCAGGGGCCGCGTGAGTTCCTACGCAAGCGCGCCCTCCGGCTCCTGCCGGCCATCGTGTTCTGGCACGCGTGGTACTTCCTCGTGCGCAGACTCCTCCTCGACCAGGACCTGGGGCTGAGCGACGCCGCGGCCCAGGCACTGAGCGGCAAGCTCTACGGCGCCCTCTACTTCTTCTGGATCGTGCTGGGCCTGGCGGTGCTCACACCGTTCCTCATTCCCTTCGTGGCGCAGGCGACGCGCCGCCAGATGCTGGTCGTGGGCACGCTCGGGTGCCTGATGACGGCCGTGAGCCAGGCGACGGCGCAGTGGCGCGACGCCCCCGACGTGTTCGTCGAGACGGCCTGGACGTGGTGGGTCCCCTACCTCGGCTACTTCCTGCTCGGCTGGGCGCTGCGCGGTGTCGTCCTGCGAGGCCGAGCGCTGTCCGGGTCCCTCGTCGTGGTTGTCGCGCTGGGAGCACTCATGCCGTGGCAGTGGCGCAACCCCGACGCACCGGAGTGGCTCGAGACGATGAGCCCGGCCTGGTACTACAGCATCACGGCGATGGTCTACTCGGCGGCGCTGTTCCTCCTCTTCCAAGGAGCGATCCGGCGCGACGGACCGCTGCACCGCCTCGCCTCGCCCCGGATGAGCTCGCTGGCGCGAACCCTCGGTGACGCGACCATGGGAGTCTTCGCGCTCCACCTCACGATCCTGTTGTGGGTCTTCGAGTGGCCCGTCATCGGTGGCGAGCACACGGCGGGGAGCACGGTGGTCCTGCTCATGCGCATCGTGGCCGTGCTCGCGTTGACGTACGCCATCGTCCTACTCCTGCGACGCGTGCCGGGAGTCAAGCGCCTGCTCTGACGCGGTTCCGCCTCCGCCCGAAGCCGGACCCCTGGACGCCCTGGGTCCGGACGTCCGGTAGAGGTGACCGTCACTTCCTGACGATGCGGATCTGCAGCGCCTCGATGCGCAGCGAGCGCCCGGTCGTGCCGGCCGTCGCGCCGTTGGACACCCAGCCCATCCAGCCGATGTTCTGCACGTGGACCCGATAGCTGATGGTGTAGCGCGTCGCGAGGTTCCCCGTGAGCTTCAGCTGGATCGCCTCCATGCGGAGCGACCGCCCCACCGTGCCGATGACGGCGCCGGGAGCCTGGTAGCCCATCCAGCCGATGTTCTGCACGTGGGCGTTGCCGACGACGGACCCGGTCGTCGTCGTGTTGGTGTCGGTGATCTTGATCGCCTCGGCGCGCAGGGACCGACCCGTCGTCCCGGTCATCTGACCGGTCGACACGGTGGGCTGCCAGCCGATGTTCTGTACGTGGGCGGAGTAGCGCAGGACCGGCACGTTCGCGCCGTAGGCATGGGCGAGGTACGAGGCGCGCTGTGCGGCCCACGAGCGGAGCAGCACCACCTCGGCGGCCCAGGTCGATTTGATCGGCGAGTGCCCGCCGTTGAAGGCGATCACCGAGGTCTGGCCGAGGATGTTGGGCCAGACGACGAAGTTGTGGCTGGCCGACTGCAGCAGCTGCGTCTGGTAACCGTCGATCGTGGAGGGCACGACGTTGACGAAGGGCTTCAGCGTCTCGTACGTCGCGTTGGCCTGCGCCGCGAACGCCTGGTTGCGGAAGAGCTGCGTCCACCAGTCGAAGGGGCCGTTGCCCTTGATCGTCAGGAGCTCGTTCTTGACGTAGTCCTCGGTGGGGTTGCCGCCGCGGTTGGTGGTGGCGTAGTTGCCGAGGGAGATGTCGTAGTCCCATACCGGTCCGGCGTGCAGCTTGTCGGTCGGGCCGTCCTTGTAGAAGAAGACGCTGGACGATGCGACGTCAGGGTTCTCGACGAACTCCGAGACGAAGTAGTACTTGACGAACGAGTCGACGTCGATGAGGGCGCTGATCTTGGTCCAGTCCGGTTTCGGTGCGTAGAGGAGTCCCTCGAGGGTGTTGATCGTGCTCTGGACCTCGTCCCACCCGGCTTGGGTGTCGGCATCGAGCACCACCCCCGGGTCGTTCTTGAACCCGACATAGGAGTCCTTGAGCGTGAAGATCGACCGGCTCCTGGCCGTCGTGAAGTGGAACGGTTCGGCGGCGCCGAAGTGGCTGTCCATCTCGACGAGGACGCCCTGGGGGCTCGTCAGCGCGACGTGGCTGTCCGGCTTGGTCGGGTCGAACTTCGTCACGGTCACCTTGTCGGTCAGCAGGTAGCTGCCGAGATCCTCGCCGTTGACGACGAGGTCGACGAACCGCGACTCCGGGGTGGCGAACATGCCGAACTGGCGGGCGAGCTCGAGCGTCGCCTTGTTGCGCATGAGTGACGGGTCGGCCCGGTTGGCGATGAGGATCCACGTCTTGCCCGGCAGCATGCCCAGGATCGCGGTCTTCTTGTCGAACTTCAGCTGGTAGGACTTCTTGTCGAGCGTCCAGGTGAAGTTGCCGTGGCCCTTGATGGTCGGGCAGCCGACGCCGAGGGGCGCGACGTCCGTGGGCAGTGTCGTGCACGCGAGCGTCTGGGTGGTCGTGCCGTCGGCGACGTCGACCTGGCTCGCGACGGGAACGTCCTTGTTGGCATGGACGAAACCCAGGGAGTCCTTCGCGGGCAGGTCGGTCAGCGTCAGGTAGACGGTCGGCAGGTCCGTGACCGTCGCGGGTGGCGTGGGCACGGCCGCGGTCGCGGCCACGGCGGGCCCCACCAGGGCCAGCGTCGCGAAGAGCGAGAGGCTCGCAACTCGAAGGTTTCTCATAAGCAAAGAATGCAGCTACTAAAGGTGTGCGAGATCAGTTTGGAAATTGTCGGATTTGATCTCGACTGCAATTCATGACAATGCGTTCTTTTTCTCATTTGTTTATCGCCAAGTCTGAAATATCGTGCATTCACGACGTTCACATCGCCACACCCCGACCGACCGGACCACCGACCGGCACTGTGGCATGGGTCACAGCCGCAGCACCGGGCCGTCAGGAATGCCCGACGACCCGTGATAGTTGGTTGAACCGTGAAGCAACTTCGTATCGTCGTGTCCTCCACCCGCCCCGGCCGCATCGGCCCGAAGGTCGCCGAGTGGGTGGCCGCCCAGGCACCCGCGAGCGAGTGGGAGGTCGAGCTGCTCGACCTGTCGTCGCTGCCCTTCTTCGACGAGGAGGACATGCCGCGCAACGGCAACTACGCCAAGCCGCACACGAAGGACTGGGCCTCCAAGGTCTTCGAGTCCGACGCGATCGTCGTCGTGACGCCGCAGTACAACCGCAGCTTCCCGGCGCCGATCAAGAACGCCATCGACTACCTCTTCGCCGAGTGGGACGCCAAGCCCATCGCCCTCGTCGGCTACGGCTGGAGCGGCGCGAGTGACGCCACCGCCGACCTCACGAAGGTCCTCCAGCACGTCAAGGCCGACGTCGTCGGCTCGACCGGGCTCGTCTTCACCCAGGACGTCTCCCCCGCCGGTGAGATCGACGTCACCGACGAGCGTCGCGCCGAGCTCGGCGCGCTCGTCGACGCGCTGGCCGCCAAGGTCGACGAGCCCGTCGGCGCCACCGCCTGACCCCAGCACACGCCTCCCGACGGGGGCCGCCCACCACGGGCGGCCCCCGTCGTCGCTCCCCGATGGCGTATGCCGTCACTCCGCCGGGCTCCCCCGCCGCCGGGGCGTCGGCCGGCGTATCAGACGCACCGCCACACGCTCCGTCTGACAGGTACGCCTTTCGGTCGATTCGCCTGAAGTGATGCGGCCCCGGTGCTTGACTGGATGGGCGCCACGGATGGGAGGGCGGTTGTGATGGGCTCACAGCTGCGCGGGCCGGCAGAGGTCGCGCCATGACCCATGTCCTCGACGCGCTCCCGCTCGACTTCGCCGACCCGAAGGTGCAGCAGCTGGAGTCGGCCCTGATCCAGACCTTCCCGACGACGGGTGACCTGCGCATGGTGCTGCGCAAGTCCGGCATCTCCGAGGCCTACGTCAACCTCCTGCAACCGACGGCCGCCGCGTGGCAGGAAGTGCTCGACGTCGCCCGCAAGCAGGACCGCCTCAGGGTCCTCGTCGCTGTGGTGATCCGCGAGCCGAACTCGGCCGCGATCCGCCCCACGCTCGAGGCGCTCCTCGCCGACACGCTGGCAGCGACACCGAGCGCCGAGGCGCCTCCTCCCGACGAGCCGATCGCCTGGAAGAGCGACCCCACCCCCGACGGGCTCGAGCGCCAGATCGGGGCCCAGTCGACCCTGCTCGACGTGTCGTTCCTCCAGCGCGGCATCGAGATCAGCCCGTCGGTCGTCAAGCTCGTCGTGACGCTGAACGACGAGATGCGTTACAACGGAACGGGATTCCGCATCTCCGACGACCTGCTCCTCACCAACCACCACGTCCTCTTCGACGACCAGGGTCCGGCCACGACCGTCGAGGCGTGGTACGGCTACGAGCGGTCGTTCGCAGGGGCGACCCGGGAGCCACAGGTCATCGCCTGCGACCAGGGCACGATCGTGGGGCGCAAGGACCACGACTGGGCAGTCGTCAAGGTCGCGAGTCCCCTTCCGGCACAAGCACGCCCGATCGCGATCGCGGGGGCGCCGACGCCGGCGGTGGCGGACCGGGTCTACATCATCCAGCACCCCGACGGGCGGGTGAAGCAGATCGGGATGGTGCACAACACCGTGGTCAAGGTCGACGACGACAGGATCGGCTACCTCACCGACACCGAGGGCGGCTCGTCGGGCTCGCCGGTCTTCGACGAGCAGTGGCGCCTCGTCGGGCTGCACCACCGGTGGGAGACAGACGTCGTGGGCGGCCGACGGCGCATCTACAACCAGGGCGTCCGCATCGAGCGCGTCGTCGAGGGCCTGGCGGCCGCAGGAGTCGTCCTGGAGGGGGCGGGCTGACCATGGGCTATCTCGACCACCGGTTCGACCCCGGCACCCCGGCCGGCCAGTACGTCGTGGAGCGACTCGGTTCCCGCTACTTCGAGAAGCAGCCGATCCAGGAGCTGGCCCTGGCGGCCGGCGTCCAGCGCGACCAGATCTTCTGGGAGCAGAAGGCGTCGCAGCTGTGGATCGACGTGCTCGAGACGGCGTGGAAGCAGCAACGGTTGCGCCTGCTCTTCATCGCCATCTCCCAGGACGCCTGCGCCGACCGGATCTTCCAGGACCTCGCGGCGGAGCCGACCGATCACGAGGTCGTCGAGATCCCGCCCCAGTCTGGTCAGTCGGACCAGTCGGCCCCGTCGCAGCCGGTCGTGGCCGGAGCCGTGGCCGCCGTCGCCGAGGCGGTCGGGGCGATGTTCACCGCCGCGGTCCTCTGGGACGACGTGCCGCTCATCGACCGCACCGACCTGCGCGGCCACGTGCAGCGGATGCTCGGACCCGGCGGTCGGCGGGCGCTGCTCGTCAGGGGCCCCAGCGGTGCCGGCAAGACCCACACCCGCCAGTTCATCCGCTACGTCTCCGAGAACGCCGTGCCACCGAACGGCACGAAGCCGAAGGTCAGCCCGGTCGACGCCGCCCGCCGAGCCGGCAGCCCGATCGACGTCCGTGAGCTGGCCGACACGGTCGCGCGCTTCGTCGTCGGTGAGCCCGCACCGAACTTCGACCCGACCGCCCAGCCGCAGACCGTCGTGTGGCTCTTCAAGGACTGGCTCGTGGCGGAGGTGGCCGCCAAGGGCGACATCCAGGACTGCTGGCTCGTCTTCGACGGCTTCGACCGGACGACCGCCACGGCCGCGGCGCTCCAGCTCGTCATGGAGCTGGCGCAGTCGGCCGCGGTCCGTGACCTCGGGCCGGTGCGCGTCATCGTGCTCGGCTACGACGACCCCCTCTCTGAGCCGGACCAGGCCCTCGTCGAGCCCCTCCACCACCCCGGCGACGACGACGTCAAGGCGTTCATTCGCGCGTACGCAACACGGGCGCAAGGCATCTCACCCGGAGCTGACGCGGTCGACGCCGTCTTCGACGAGCTGCTCAGCGACGGCGGTCCCGTCGCCGACCGCCGGCTGGTCGAGCTCGGTCCGAGCGCGTTCGCTCTCTGTCTCGACGTGTTCGGGGCGCTCCCGTGAGCGGGTCCCCGTCCGGGCGGACCCCCGTCGTCACGGCCGAGGACGTCCGGGCCCGGCTGGCCCAGCGGGCGTCGGCACGGTCGGCACCGTCAGCCCCGAGGCCCCAGCCCACCGCGCCGGAGGCCTCGGGGGCAGCCGCCGTGCCCTCGTCGACGAGGGACGTCGAGCCTGCCGCGACGGGCCCCACCAGTGACGCAGCCGCCCCGGACCCCGCTCGGCAGCGCCTGCGCGAGCGGGTCGCGTTGCTCGACTACTTCACCGTCGACGCCCTCGAAGGCCGTACGACGCGAGAGACCCCGCGACACAAGGAGATCGACGGCTTCATCGGCGCCGACTGCGAGCTCGTCACCACGAGGTCAGGAGGGGGCGCGTGGCGCCTGCGGCCTGAGGTGCGCGCCGACGTCCTCAGGTCACTCGGCCCCGGCAGGGCAGTCGCGCTGACGACCGGGCGGTGGGCCGTCGCCCCCGCACCCGACGACGTGACCCACCGGATGGCGGTCCGTCTGATCCAGGGGGACACGACGCTCCGCGCGCTCACGCCGGCAGAGCTGACCGGCATACTCAAGGCTGCCGTCTGGCTGGAGGGTCTCGGGCTCGACCTGCCGGCCGCCGCGGACGTGCAGTCGGCCCTCGACCTGGCCAACGTCCTCACCCCACTGCGGGCGGTGTCCACGCCGGACTTCGTCGGACGCGAGGAGGAGCTGGCCCAGCTCGAGGCCCACGTCATGGGTGGTCCCGGAGGCCTCCCCCTCGCCCTCCACGGCCCCGGCGGCGTCGGCAAGTCGACCCTCCTCGCGACGTTCGTGCTCGACCACATCGAGGGGACGGACGCGCGCCCGCCGATGCCCTTCGCATACCTCAGCTTCGAGCAGGCCGAGCTCGACCCGGAGTTCCCGATCGGGCTCATCGCCGAGGTGTGCCGTCAGCTCGCTCTCCAGTCGACTGAGCTCGCCGGGCCGCTCGGCGAGCTGCGCCGGGAGATCGTCGCCGTCGTGGAGGCGGAGGCGGCGCTGCAGCGCGAGACGTCGAGCTCCCGGGGGCTCGGCACCAAGGACGCCGTGCGTCGGCACGTCGACGAGGACTCGTTCCTCATGGAGCTGAGCCAGCGGCTGCGGCGCGCCTGGGGCAGCAAGCCGGTGCTCGTCGTCCTCGACACGTTCGAGGTCGCGCAGCGGCGGCGGCGCTCGACGCTGGGCCGGCTCAACCGCACCCTGCAGAGCCTCCAGCGTCAGCTGCCGTCGCTGCGCGTCGTCGTCGCGGGTCGGGCCGAGGTGACCGAGCTGCAGGTCGAGAACCGCCCGCTCGAGGGGCTCGACGACACCCAGGCGAGGCAGTTCCTGCGCCGCGCGGTCGCCGACCTCGCCGTGACCGACGCGCTCGTGGACTCCGTCGTCGAGCAGGTCTGGGGCAACCCGCTGAGCCTGCGGCTCGCCGCCGACCTCATGCGCCGCGAGGGTCCCTCCGTGCTCGCCACGAAACGTGGTCGACGGCGGCTGCTCTTCGACCTCCGGGCGGAGCAGGTGCAGGGCGTGCTCTACCGCCGGATCCTCGACCACGTGGCCCGGCCGATCCGGCCGCTCGCCAACCCGGGGCTCGTCGTCCGGCAGATCACGCGTGAGGTCATCAGCGACGTCCTGGCGGTGCCGTGCGGTCTCGGCGAGCTCGCGCCGGAGCGGGCGGCCGAGCTCTTCGAGATGCTGCGCGGAGAGGTCTCGCTCGTCACCGAGTCGCGGCCCGGCGTCCTCGTGCACCGTGCCGACGTCCGCCAGGAGATGCTGCCGCTGCTCGACGCTGAGAGCCCGGAGCGGGTCGCCGAGATCCACCACCGCGCCGTCGCCTTCTACGGCGCCCGCTCCGGCACCGACGACCGCATCGAGGGGCTCTACCACCGGCTCATGCTCGGCCAGGCGTCGTCGACGCTCGATGCCCACTGGGACCGCGGCGCCGGGCCGTTCCTCGAGCCGGCGATGAGCGAGCTGCCGCCGTCGTCGCGGGTCTACCTCGCCGGCAAGCTGCGGCTCGAGGTCGACGCCGCCGACCTCGCCGAGGCCGACTACACCGCCTGGGCGCGGCAGGCCACGAAGCAGGCCAGGTCGCTGCTCGACTCCGGTCGCCCGGCCGCCGCGTGGGACCTCCTCGCCGCCGACGACCGCCGGCCGCGCCTCGTCGAGGTCAGCCGACTGCGCATCGAGGCGCTGGCCACCCTCGGTCGTCACGAGGAGGCGATGGCCGAGGTCGACGCGGCGGTGAGCGCTGCCGAGGAGCGTCCCCTGTCGCTCGACTACATCGAGCTGTGCATCGTCGGTGGCCGCGTCGCGGAGGACGCGGGCGACCTGGGGCGGGCGGCTCGGCTCTTCGTCGACGCCCGGGAGAGCGCCACCGACTTCGGGGCGCGGTCCGCGGCGCTGACGGCCGGCGTCGGCGTCCTGCGGATGGTCCGGCGCCAGGGCGGCCTCGGCTCGCAGTCGGCGACCCGCCGTCTGCGCGGTGAGCTCATCGCCGAGGCGGCCGGGCTCACCGAGCAGGACAAGGCGAGCCACCCCGGTCTCGTGCGCGAGCTCGCGGCAGAGCTCGGGGACGCCGTGCCGAGCCTGCTCGCCGACGCCTCCCTCCACGTCGGGGTCACCTCGGCCGGCGACGACGCCTCGGGCCACGACGCGAGCACCCTCGACGTCATCCAGGCCAACATCCGCCGGACGATCGAGAGCGACCCCACCATCGGGCCGACCGACCGAGACCTCGACGAGGACGACGAGGAGACCGCTCCCGACGTCGGTGACCTGTCGTCGGCGGTGCAGGGCCACGCCCTCGCCGAGGCCGTCAAGGCCCTGCCCGACGACCTCGACCTGCGCGAGTCGGTGAAGAAGTACTGGCAGGGCGAGGCCGACCGTCCGTCGTTCGACTACAACGCCGACAGCTGACCGCTGACGGGCGACCGCACCACGCGAGAGGGGACGTCATGCCCACGAAGCCGAAGGCCGATCCGCCGGACCCGAAGCCCGATCCCGCGCCGGGTCCCGCGCCGGGTCCCGCGCCGGGTCCGGCACAGCCCGGGCCGGCGAAGCCGGACCCTGCGCCGGCGCCCACGCCGCCGACCAGTGCCTCCGCGAGCGGTGCAAGCTGGCGCTGGCTCTTCTGGGCCGCCATCGCGATCGTCTTCGCCTACGTCGTGTTCGTCCTGCTCGCCTTCGTCCGCGCCGACGACAAGCTGCCCGAGACGGACTGGAGCCGGTCGGTCTACGTGCTGCTCGGTGTCGAGGCCCTCGCGTTCACGGCCGTCGGCTGGCTCTTCGGCCGCGAGGTGCACCGCGGTGAAGCGCAGGAGGCGCAGAAGCACGCCGACGAGGCGAAGCACGTCGCGACGCTCGAGAAGGACCGCGCCGACACCGCGAAGGACGCTGCAGCACAGGAACGTTCGCGGGCCGACGCAGCCCAGACGAAGGGCCGGATCCTCGCGAAGGCGGTCCACTCCCTCACGGAGCCGGCGGCGACCGGCAGCGGTCCCGGCGGCGGTCCCGGCGGCGGTCCCGGCGGCGGAGACGAGAGGTCGCCTGCCGGCGGTCGCACCCGCGGCATCGACAGCCCGGCCGCCGGCTCGACGCAGGCACTCCGCAACATCGCCGACGAGCTCTTCCCGTCGGACTGACGCCGGACCCGTGGCTGCGACGGCTATGCCGCCCTCCCGCCGTCGGGCGCGTGAGGCCGGCTTTCGCGTCCGTTTCGCCGACGAGCCGTCCGATCCGGTGATACAAAGCGGGCATACAGGGCATACGTGTCGTTCCTGAAACAGCCCGGGACGCGGCCGCCCCCCGCCCCCACCCGGAGGATGCATGTCGCACGACGACGCCAACGCGTCTCACAGCCCGAGCCGACGCACGGTCGTCAAGGGTGCCGCCTGGACGATGCCCGCGGTGCTCGTCGCCGCGCCGGCGCCGGTGGTGGCGGCGTCCGTGGCCCCGCTCACCTTCTGCGGCTCCGCCTGCAAGCTCCCGGGCGGCTCGTCGGACACGTACAAGGGATACGTCTTCGAGCTCGTCGCCACGAGCGCCGGCGGTTCCGACAACACGGTCACGGTCATCACCGGGGTGACCGTCGACGGCATCGCTGAGCCGCACTACTCCGTGTCGGTGAAGAGCGGCTCCTGCACGTGCTCCTCGTGCGGCAGCGCCCCGACGAACCACCAGTGGTGCACCCGGAGCGGCGCCGGCACGCAGCGGGTGCTGCTCTACACCGACGGAGCGGCGAGCGGCACGAGCTCCAACAGCGAGGTCTGCGTCACCTACACCCGCTACCGATGCGACTGCTCGCCGATGGTCGGCTCGCAGCCGGTCACGATCTGCAGCGGTCGGCGCTCGACGCCGCCGATCACGGACGGTGGCGGCGCCTGCCGGATCTCCGACGTCTTCCCCCTGCCCGCCTGACCCACACGCGGGGCCGACGGCATCGCGTGTCGCACACCCCCTCCGAGGCACTACCGTCAGGGGGTGAGCGAGCGCAGCCTGGAGTCCGAAGCACCCGAGACCGATGCCCCTGAGGTAGAGCCGGGCGCGGTCGAGCCCGAACGCGTCTCGTTTGCCGACCTCGGTCTCGACGACAAGGTGCTCAAGGCGCTGCGCGATGTCGGCTACGAGTACCCGTCGCCGATCCAGGAGGCGACGATCCCGGCCCTGCTCGACGGCCGCCACGTCGTCGGGCTCGCCCAGACCGGAACGGGCAAGACGGCGGCCTTCGCGCTCCCCATCCTCAGCCGGCTCGACCTCAAGCAGAAGAGCCCGCAGGCGCTGATCCTCGCGCCGACGCGCGAGCTCGCCCTGCAGGTCTGCGAGGCGTTCGAGCGGTATGCCGCCCACCTCAGGGGGGTGCACGTGCTGCCCGTCTACGGCGGGCAGGCCTACGGCGTCCAGCTGAGCGCGCTGCGCCGCGGCGTCCACATCGTCGTCGGCACCCCCGGCCGCATCATGGACCACCTCGAGAAGGGCACGCTCGACCTGAGCGAGCTGCGCTTCCTCGTGCTCGACGAGGCCGATGAGATGCTCAAGATGGGCTTCGCCGACGACGTCGAGACGATCCTCGCCGACACCCCGGACGACAAGCACGTCGCGCTCTTCTCGGCGACGATGCCCGCGCAGATCCGGCGCATCTCGAAGAAGTACCTCCAGGACCCCGTCGAGATCACCGTGAAGACGACGACGTCGACGGCGCCGAACATCACGCAGCGCTACCTCACGGTGAGCTACCCGCAGAAGGTCGACGCCCTGACCCGCATCCTCGAGGTCGAGAACTTCGAGGGGATGATCGTCTTCGTCCGCACCAAGAACGAGACCGAGACGCTCGCGGAGAAGCTCCGGGCGCGAGGCTTCTCGGCGATGGCGATCAACGGTGACATCGCCCAGAACCAGCGCGAGCGCACCGTCGACCAGCTGAAGTCCGGCAAGCTCGACATCCTCGTCGCCACCGACGTCGCGGCCCGCGGGCTCGACGTCGAGCGCATCAGCCACGTCGTCAACTACGACATCCCGACCGACACCGAGTCCTACGTGCACCGCATCGGCCGCACCGGCCGGGCCGGCCGCAGCGGTGACGCCATCTCGTTCGTCACGCCGCGCGAGCGCCACCTGCTCAAGGCCATCGAGAAGGCGACCCGCCATACGCTCACCCCGATGAACCTGCCCACGGTCGACGACATCAACGCGACGCGCCTCACCCGGTTCGACGACGCCATCACCGAGGCCCTCTCGACCGACAAGGTCGACTTTTTCCGCGACGTCATCGCCCACTACGTCAACGAGCACAACGTGCCGGAGGCGGACGTCGCCGCGGCCCTGGCCGTCGTGCTCCAGGGTGACGAGCCGATGCTGCTCGACCCGGAGCCGGTCCGTGCTGCGCGGACGTTCGACGACCGTGGCCCGCGCGACCGTCGTGACGACCGCGGTGACCGCGGAGGTCGGCCGGGTCGCAACGACCGGAGCGACCGCGGAGACCGGGGCGACCGGGGACCGAGGCGCGGCACGTCCGGCCCGATGGCGACGTACCGGATCGCGGTCGGCCGACGACACAAGGTCGAGCCGCGCCAGATCGTCGGAGCCCTCGCCAACGAGGGCGGCCTCGGCCGGCAGGACTTCGGGCACATCGACATCCGCGCCGACCACTCCCTCGTCGAGCTGCCGGCGACGCTGCCGCCCGGCACGTGGGACAAGCTGCGCTCGACGCGCATCTCGGGTCAGCTCATCGAGCTGAGCGAGTCGCAGGAGCGCGGCAGCCGTCCGGCGCAGTCCAAGCCGTACCGCAAGGGCCCGCACGACTGACCCGGCTCGTCCTCGAGGCACTCCCGACGGCGCACGGTGTGCTCCCCCCTGTCGGCCAGCACACCCTGCCGTTCCGTCAGCTCCTGGCCGGCCCGCCACGTCCTCCCTGACAACGGCGAACCTCCACGAACTCGTCCAGCCCCCACCCCCGTCGTGCCATTCTGAAGGCCGACGTGGTCGCGCGTCGAGTGTCGCTTCGGACACCTTGACCTCGGCCTCGATCGGCTCTTCGCAGAGCTTCGGGAGAAGGCGGTCACGGGACCGTCCCCGTTGGAGGAGGAGACGTGTCGCAGAGTCGTGAGGTGGCAGCCGCGAGCGTGGCGCGAGACCTCGCTGTGGCTGCCGCGCGCGGCGAGACCTTGCTGCCGTTCCTGCCGGCCGTCGTCGAGGTCCTCCGAGCCGACACGGGCGTGGGGCTCACCCGCCTCCGTCGGACCGGCCAGCGCATCGACGTGTCGGTGGATGTCGCCGGTTCGGTCCCGATCACGCCGGCGATGGGTCGCCTCGCCGCCGAGGTCGCCGACCGGCACCCGGCGATCCCCGTGCTGTCGACCGCCGGCGCGGTCCGGGTCAGCGACCTCGTCCCGATCAGGGACTTCTGGCACACGGACGTCTACGAACGGATGCACAGACACGTCGGCGGGCGATACCCGGCGGCGATCATGCTGCACAGCTCGGCGACCGACGTCGTGTTCCTCGGCGCCCACCGCGGCACCGTCGACTTCAGCACGGAGGACCTCCACCTGCTCGAGGCGATCCAGCGCCCACTCGTGGCGGCGCTGGCGTTCCGGGCCGCGCTCGACGAAACCATCGCGGTGCTCAGCAACGACGGGACGGCGCTGACCTGCGGCTCCCTCTGCGAGGACCTGGCGCCGATCGCCGCCCTCTGCGCCGCCTACCGCCCCACCCAGCGCGAGGCGGAGGTGCTGAGCCTCGCCGCCGCCGGGTGGACCAACCTACGCATCGCCCGCCGGCTCGGCATCACCGAGCGCACGGTGCGCAAGCACCTCAGCTCCGTCTACGAGCAGTCGGGTCGCCGCGGCAGAGCCTCCGCCGCGGCATGGTGGGCCGCCCAGCAGGACCACGGCTGAGCGATGGCGTATGCCGTCCGCTCCGGCCCGCGCGCCCCGACCTTCTCGTAGGGTCGGCACATGGGGGACGACTGGACCGCACCACTGCCGGTGCGGCGCGTGCGACGGTCGACCGACGCCACGCTCACCGCCACACAGTGGCCGGCGACTCTGGCCCCGATCGCGCACGTCCTCGACGGAGGCCTCGACCTCGCACCCGCGACGATCGTCGTCGGTGAGAACGGCACCGGGAAGTCCACGTTCGTCGAAGCGGTCGCGGTGGCATACGGCCTCGCTCCCGAAGGCGGTTCGACAGGCGCCTTGCACGCCACGCGCCCGACGGAGTCGCCTCTGTCACAGTCGATCTCACTGGAGCGGGGTGCGGGCGCCTCGAGATGGGGCTACTTCCTGCGCGCCGAGACGATGCACGGCCTGTTCACCTACCTCGAGGACAACCCGTCGCGTCGCCCCGAGCCGCGCTTCCACGAGCTGAGCCACGGAGAGTCGTTCCTCGCGATGCTCAACTCGGACCGCTTCACCGGTGAGGGCTTGTTCGTCATGGACGAGCCCGAGGCCGGACTGTCCTTCCACGCGCAGCTCGCGCTCGTCGGGGCCCTGATCCAGCTCGTCTCGCAGCCCGGCGTGCAGGTCCTCATCGCGACCCACTCGCCCGTCGTGGCGAGCCTGCCCGGTGCGCTGATCCTCGAGTTCGACGAGGACGGCATCCACGAGCGGGCCTGGGACGACCTCGACGTCGTCGACCACCACCGCCGCTTCCTCGAAGCGCCTGAGCGCTACCTGCGACACCTCCGCTACTGAGCCGGCGCGACGGCCTCGACGGGGACGACCGGAGTGGTCCGCCCACCGACCGGGACCAAGCGACGCAGTCGCATCGACGGCCGCTCGACGAGCAGCCACGACGCCCACGCGACCGGCACCGTCACCACGACGGACAGCACCGCGAACCACTCCAGCCCCACGGCCTCAGGCACCCCAGCCACCGCCATGAGCTGTTGGAGCGGGAACGCGAAGAGGTAGACGCCGTAGGAGATGTCGTTCCGCGCGCCGATCCGGATCGGCAGGCGCGCACCCAGCCACAACAGCACAAACGTCACCGGCACCGGAGCGATCGCACAGTAGACCGGACCGTCGAGAAGGAGAGTCCCCACGACGACAACCGCAGCTCCCGCACCGGCCACGAGAGACGTCGGCAGCCGCTCTCGGACGAACCACAGCAGAGCGCCGGCAGCGAAGAAGGACCACAGCAGGGTCAGGTCCCGAGTGACGTTCATCCCGATGCCCGTGACGCTCTGGACCATGGTGGCCGCGCTGAGAGCCAGGTAGGCACCAGCTGCGGCGCGTCGCCGGAATCCCGGCACGGCGAGAAGGAGCCCGAACATGACGTAGGCGGCCGCCTCGAACGGAAGGCTCCACGTCGAGGCGTTCCAGAGGCCGAAGAAGGCGACCCCCTCAGGCGTGCCACCGATGCCCATCTGCGTCGTGAACAACAGCGAGTTGTTCACGACGTAGCCGGCCCCGCTCGCCCAGTCGTAGGCCGTGTGCGTCACCACGCTCGACAGCGGGGCCACGACGATCGCCGTGAAGAGCAGAAGCGCCCAGTAGGCGGGCATGAGCCGAAGCGCCCTCCGCCAGAGGAACGGCCGCATGCCCATGCGGGCCCGACTGCCTGCGATGAGATAGCCCGAGATCGCGAAGAAGCCCTCGACGGCGAAGTCGCCCATGTGGGCCCAGGGCCCGGGCCTACCGGTGGCGGCCTTGTAGGAGTGGTCGACGACGACGAAGACGGCGAGCAGCAGGCGGATGGCGTTGAGCGCGTTGTCGCGGTCGTCCAGACGCAGGCCGACGGGAGCCGGGCCGACGCTCCCCCTCGGTGTCATGGGGCGAGCGTGCCCGAGCGCTGGCACGCCCTCCGCGCGCCCGTCGCCTCTCATACTCGGGACCTCAGCAACGCATAGCCACCAGACTGCTCGACCAGCTGCCAGTTACCGGTGGCGCGCATGGCGGGGACGGCGGCCGCGTCGGCCGGAAGGGCGGCATACGTGCATCCGACCTGTTGGGGATAGGTCTGCCACCCGGGCTCTGCCGCGATGAAACCGAGGTAGGCCCTGATGCGCTCCACGGTGTAGAGCTCGACGCGCGTGTCCATGGTCGGGCGCAGTCCAGGGTGCTGGAGCATGAGCCAGCCGCCGTCAGCCTGGTCGTTGCACACGACCGTGCCGGCAGGGAGCCGGGCGAGCGCGGCATCGAGGCCGTTGGGCCCGATGCCCGGAGTGGCCGCCGCCGCCGGGGCGATGAACGCTGCCAGCACGAGGCTCACGACACCGGACACCAGCACCGCCAGTCGCTCGCGGCGTGGCGGGCTGGAGACCGTCTCACGGGTCACCCGCTGGATGGCTGCGGCAGCAAGGGGCGCTAGGACGACCGCAGCCAGCCCCGTGGTCCGGGACCATGTCACGGCGAGCACCAGGGCCAGAACGGCTAACAGCGCGACCGTCCATTCCCCACGTCCACGCACGACCTGGTCAACGACCACGACGGCCACCAGCAGCATGGCCGCGACGAGACCCGGATCAGCTAGGCCCGGTGGCTGCCACTCGCTGATCAACCCGGTCACTCCGCTCACCTGAAAGGGCGAGACGAAGAGTCTCGGTCCCACGGGCGTCAGGGCTGCGAGGGCCACCGAGAGCACGGGCACCACGGCGAGCCGAGCCGCTTGGCGGACGGAGCCCCGCTGCTCGAGGACCATGCCGACCACCACGAGCCCACCGATTGCCGGTCCCACGAACCACATGCCATGGCTGCACGCCCAGAGCCAGGTGAGGGGCACGAGCCACCAGCGGGCACGCCCGTCCTCACGGGTCGTGAGCCACGCGCTCGTCGTGATCGCGGCCAGTGCGAACGTGACGAGCTGGGGTCGGGGCGAGAGGCTCCCGCTCAGGGCGACGAAGGTCACGGCGAGGACGAGAGCTGAGACGAGGGCGGACGCCCGGCGTCGGCACGCGGCATACACGGCCAGGCCCACGAGCAGCGTGCCGAAGCAGAGGAGCCACACCACTCCGGGGAGACCGTAGGCCGCATGGGCCCAGTACATGAGCACCTCGGGCAGCCACTGGTTGAGGATCCACACCTTCTCGGTCGCGGCGCCGAACGGGTCGTGGAGGACGAACTGCCCTGTCTGCGTGAGGTGCTCGCCCGCCACGACGTGCCAGTAGGCGTCTGGGTCCTTGAGGGGGCCGAGCGGTTTGAGGGCGAACAGCGCAAGGACAAGGGCCGGCAGGAGCCAGCCGAGCCGAGCCGCCGGCGAGCTTGACCCGTGATGGCGGGCCGCGCCGGCCATCGAGTCCGTGACGACGGCCACGGTGTCGATCAGCCGCCGAAGGCCTGCATCATGCGGATGCCGCCGGGGCCGATGATGACGATGAAGAGGGCGGGCAGGATGCAGAACATCAGCGGGAAGAGGATCTTGATGGTGACCTTCTGGGCCTTCTCCTCCGCCTTCTGGCGACGGACGAGGCGCATGTTGACGGTCTGCTCGCGCAGGACCCCCGCGATGGGCAGACCGAGACGGTCAGCCTGGACCAGGGCGGTGATGAAGTTCTTCACCTCGGGCAGGGTGACGCGGTCGCCCATCGAGCTGAAGGCCTCACCGCGCGACTTGCCGATCTGGATCTCGGACAGGACGCGGGCGAACTCGCCGGAGATGGGGCCCTTGACGTTGCGGGCCACCTGGAGCAGCGCCGAGTCGAAGCCCTGACCGGCCTCGACGCACACGCTGAGCATGTCGAGAGCGTCGGCCAGGCTCTTGCTCGTCTCCTCCTGCCTGCGCAGGGCGACATTCTTCATGAGCAGGTCGGGGAGGAAGAAGAGAGCGGCACCGCCGATCACGGCGAAAAGGAGGGCATTGGGCAGTTGGAACTTGCCGTAGAAGGCCCCGAGGACGACGCCGATCAGCAGGGCTGCGCCCTTGAGGCCGAGGATGCGCTCGACGGTCCAGCCCGCGGGGTTGCCGGCCTGGTCGAGCAGCTTCGTGTAACGGTCGTCCGCACCTCCGGGCGACAGCGCTCGGGCCAGGCCCTTCGTGCGCTCGAGGATGGGGGCCACCAGCCGGTCCTTGGCCGCCAGGTCGGTCGTGACGACCTCACGACGGTCGACCGAGGCGTCGATGAGCATGAGGGACTTGGCCACGCCACGAGGTTCGCCCGTGCTGAAGCTGAGGCTCAGTGTGGCGATGAGCAAACCGATCGCGATGAGTCCGGCAGCGACATAGACCGGGTTCACATTCATGTCAGACCTCGATCTTTACGACTTGGCGCATCCACACGATGCCGACACCGAGGGAGATGAGTCCACCGACGCTCATGAAGAGGCCCGCCGTAGTCGTCCAGAGCAGGCTGACGTACTCGTAGTTGACCTTCGTCATGTAGATGAAGATGAAGATCGGCAACGCCACGAGGATGTAGGCCGAGAGCCGTCCCTCGGCGGAGAGCGTCGCGACCTGACGGTGCAGCGACTCGCGCTCGCGAAGTGTGCCCGCGGTGGTGCGGAGCGTGTCGGCGAGGTTGCCGCCGACCTCACGCTGGATGCGGATCGCCATGACGGTCCAGTGCATGGAGGTGCTCTCCATGCGGTCAGCCACACGCTCGAGGGCGTCCGAGATGTCGGTGCCGATGCGCGTCTCTGCGAGGGCTCGGCTGAACTCCTTGCCGGCAGGCTCGGCGGCATCCCGGGCCACGGCGTCGAGGGCCTGGGGCAGTCCGAAGCCACTGCGGAGGCTCGTCGAGATGAGGAGCAGGATCTGGGGCAGCTGTGCCTCGAACTTGCGGGCCCGGCGTGAAGCCGCGAAGCGCAGACCCACCGGCATGATGAAGACGCCCAGGACGACGCCGAAGATGAGCCCGACGAGCTTGGCCTGCCCACCGAGGACGAGGCCGACGGCCGCGCCCACGATGACCGCAACCAGCCGAAGGACGAGCCACTCCCCCGCCCGGAAGGGCAGGTCGGCGCGTTCGATGAGGGCCATCGTCTTGCTCGTCGACTTGCGGTCCTTCATGACGCGGTCGCCCATGTCGAGCAGCTGCGCCGTGATGGTGCTCTGCGCGGCCTTCATCTCCTGGCGGGAGAGCGTCACCGTGTCGCCCACGACGTAGGAGTCGATCGAGGCCACCCGGCGCTCACGCTTGGTCTGGAGCGTCGGCATGAGCGACGTCGAGAGCACAACGAAGAGGGCCAGTGCGAGCAGTCCGCCGGCGATGAGAGGCGTGCGATCCGTGATGGGCACCGGGCCCAGGCTGAGGCCCGCAGCCTGAGGTGCGGGCGCCGCTACCGGTGCTGGCGTCGACGCTCCCGCTGGCTTCGCTGCTGTAGCCGGCGCCGTGAAGGTCACATCGCGGGCAAAACCGAACGGGGTGCTACCTGCGACGCCGGAGATCTCGTACCGGTGAGGACCGTTGAGCGGCTTGGGGATTGCGGACGAGAACTGGACCTGTCGGTTGAGTGCCTGTGCCGATGCCGCGAATGCCGCGCTCACGCCCGCCGTGTTGTCGGCGGCCACGACGGTGCCACCGTTGGTGTCTGCGAACGCTTGAAGAGCCTTCGTGGCCTCGGGGTCGTTCGTGTTGAAACGCACGACGTCGACGCGGATGCCACCAGCCTTCAGCTTGGCGACCGCGTTCGTGAGTGCGAGAGCCTTGTTGTCGGCCACGGTGTCGGCACCGTCGCTGAGGAGGACGATGCTCCGGTCTCCCGTCCCGCTCAGCGCGGCAGCGGCACTCTGCATGGCGGCATACAGGCTCGTGTCCCCGCGAGAGTCGAGGCCGTTGATGACGCGCTGGGCTGCGGCTCGGTCGACCGTCGGCGCGAGGTCGACGCCCGCAGTGTTGGCGAAGGAGGCGACCCCGACCTTGACGTCAGCGGGAACCGTCTTGAGGTAGGTCGCAGACGCCTTGCGCACCGTCGACATGCCCTGGGCGCCCATCGAGCCGCTCGTGTCGATGACGAGCATCGCGCGGCGGTCGAGCTTGGCGGCCTGCTTGACGGTCGCGGGGAACGGCTCGTCGTCGACCTTGAGCTTCAGCGTCTTGGGGTCGAGCTGCACGTCCACCTTGCTGCGGAGCGTGATGACGCCGGTCACGGTCGAGCCCGAGCCCGACGAGGTCGCCTTGACGTTGCTGAGCCCCACAGAGACGTCGTCGGCCCTCGCGATCCCGGCAGGCAGAACCACCAGCCCGACCACGAAGGCGGCCAAGCCGGTGACGAGACGCCGGGTCGAAGGGTTCACAGCGCCGACCGTGAGAAGAGGTTGACGGGCAGCTCGACACCCACGTCGGCGAGGTCGGAGGTGAACTTCGGGCGAATGCCGGTCGGCATGAGGCCGCCGAGGAACCGGCCGTTCTCGTCACGGCCCGCACCGTAGTTGAAGGTGAAGATGTCCTGGAGAGTGATGACGTCCGACTCCATGCCCACGACCTCGGAGATCGCGACGATGCGGCGCGTCCCGTCCTTGAGTCGCGACTGCTGGACGATGAGGTCGACGGCGCCGGCGACCTGCTCGCGGATCGCGCGCACGGGCAGCTCGACGCCGGCCATGAGGACCATCGTCTCCAGACGGGCGAGGCTGTCTCGCGGCGTGTTGGCGTGGACGGTCGTGATCGACCCGTCGTGACCGGTGTTCATGGCCTGGAGCATGTCGAGTGCTGCGCCGTCACGGATCTCACCGACGATGATGCGGTCGGGACGCATACGCAGGGTGTTCTTGACGAGCTCGCGAATGGAGACGAGACCGCGACCCTCGATGTTCGCCGGACGCGCCTCCAGCCGCAGCACGTGCTGCTGCTGCAGCTGGAGCTCGGCGGCGTCCTCGATGGTGACGATGCGCTCGTCGTGGGGCAGGAAGGAGCTGATCACGTTGAGGGTCGTCGTCTTGCCCGAGCCGGTGCCGCCGCTGATGATGATGTTGCGGCGGCCCTTGACGCAGGCGCTGAGGAAGTCCCGGACGTTTTCGGTGAACGTGCCGAACGAGATGAGGTCGCGGTCGGTGAACGGGTCGGCCGAGAACTTTCGGATCGTCAGCATCGACCCGTCGAGAGCGATCGGCGGCACGACGGCGTTGACACGGGACCCGTCGGGCAGGCGCGCGTCGACCATGGGGCTCGACTCGTCGACACGACGGCCGACACGACCGACGATCTTGTCGATGGTGCGCCGCAGGTGGGCCTCGTCCGAAAAGCGCGCGTCGACCGGGAAGATCTTGCCGGCGCGCTCGATGTAGATGTCCTCGGCGCCGTTGACCATGATCTCGGAGACCTCTGCGTCACGCAGGTAGGGCTCGAGGGGTCCGTGGCCGAGGATGTCGTCGGAGACGTCCTGGGCGATGCGGGTGCGGTCGGAGTGCGAGAGTGGCGTCTGCTCGGAGTCGATGACCTCCTGCAGCGTGGTGCGCACCTGTGACGCGAGCTCGTTCTCGCTGAGGTTGGGGTCGTAAAGCCGTGGGCCGAGCGAGGCGACGAGGGCCTGGTGCACGCGCTCCTTGACGCCGGCAAAGGGGTCGACGCCACGGCGGCGGACGGGCGCCGCGCCATTCGTGATGCGGACCTGTCCGTTGGTGCTCGGCGCGGGCTCGTTGATCTGGGTCGACTGGCGGGCCCGCTCGAGGCGTTCGGCGAGGTTGCTCATCTCTTGCTCCCGAAGAGTCCGAAGCTGCGCTTGGCGCCGTTCTGCAGGTCCTCGCCGAACCGGCGGCGGATCTCCTGGTCGGCGAGGTCGCGGATGGCGAGGGACACCGGGTTGCGCGGGTCGTCGAGGACGAGCGCGACGCCACGGTTGACCGAGGCCGGCACCGTGAGGCTGTTCGGGACGTTTGCCGAGATCGGCGCCTTGAGGGCGGCCTCGACGTCGTCGGGCTTGAGCCCGACCTTGGCGTCGGAGCGGTTGAGCACGATGGTCCGGGCCTCCCTCGAGGCGCCGAGCGTGTCCAGGGTGTTGATCGCGATGCGCAGGTTCTTGACCGCGGGGATGTCCAGCGTCGCGATGAGGACCGTGAGGTCACTGACGTCGAAGGCCGCGAGCACGTGCTCGGTGAAGGACGGTGGGGTGTCGACGAGGACGTAGTCGTACTGCCCCCGCGCCACGCGGAGCAGCTCGATGATGACGTGCGACGGGACGCGGTCGGCGTCGGCCGGGTCAGCCGGAGCAGCGATGACGTCAAGGCCGCTCACCTCGTGGCGGGTGACGACGGACTGCACACCTTGGTCGTCGAGGTGGCCGCTCATCGCGACGACGTCTCGCACCGAGCCGTGCGGCTGGAGCTGGAGGCTGATCGCGACGTCGCCAAACATGAGGTCGAGGTCGACGAGGAGCGTCTTGGCTCCGATCGAGGCGAGGTAGACGGCGAGGTTGGTCGACATCGTCGTCTTGCCGACGCCGCCCTTGGCGCTGAAGACGGTGATGATCTTGCCGTCACGCCCTCCGACCGTTGTCCCGTGGCCACTGAGCTGCTGCGTGAGCGCCACTGACCGGCGAACCGCGTCGGCGAGCGCCGTCTGGTCGTCGGCCTGGACGACCTCGCGGACGCCGCTGCGCAGGGCCTGCGCGAGCGCCGTGACGTCGAGGCGGTGCCGGAGCAGGATGACGCCGAGCTCCGGACGGTCGATGCGCTCGCGCTCGGCCAGCTCGCAGGCCGAGTCGAGATCGATGTCGGGCCCGATGACGACGAGGGACTGGTTGCGGTCCTCCTCGAGGGCACGGCTGACGCGTGGTGCCGAGTTGAGGTGCAGCGCATCGCCGCCGAGGGCGAATCGGTAGGTGTCAACCGCGGCCGGGTCGTAGTCCCAGAGGATCGTCATTGGCCGGTCACCGCATCTCGCAGCTGGAGGTCCGTGACCTCGAGGCCCGGGTCCATCTTGACGTCTGAACCACGCAGGGCGCCGTAGAGCTGACGGTTGTTGATGCCGTGGATCAGGACTGGAGCATCGGTCGGCTTGATGGCGACGGTGACGAGGTAACCCCCGCTCGCTCCGGCAGCCGTGGCGGGCTGACCCTCGACGGGCGGGGCAGCCGCCTGGCCGGCGAGTGGCGCGTCACCCATGGCGATCACCAGGACGTCCGGCAGGAGCAGGCTCGTGCCGTGGACGTCGTTCTCGTTGAGAATCTTGGCCTCCGGGGTGTCACGAAGGTCCTTGATCTTGTACGACTGGTAGAGCGCGATGTGTGATCCAGGGGTCACGAACTTGCCCACTCGGGCGGGGTCGGAGAGCTGGAGTGACACGGCCAACATCCCGGTAGGGACCTCGATCGCCTTCGTGCCCGCCGGCGCTGTGCCGAAGCGTGCCGCCAGCAGGTACTCGCCCGCCTGGATGTCGGACGTCGCCAGGAGTGCGTTGTTGTCCGCGTTGATGTCCTGGAGCGCACCGACGGGGACGGCCTTCGAGCTCACGGAGGTCTGGGCGATGAGCCCGGTGCGTTGAGCGTCCTTGAGCGTGGTGCCTGCAGGGATCGGCTGCTGCGCCACCCAGACCGGAGCCGGCGACTCAGCGGCGATGGCTCGGGCGTCGGCGTTGCGCGCGTACGTGATGACGAGCAGGCCACCACCGAGGGCCAGGGCCAGCGCCACGACGATGGCGAGAATACGACGGTTCATGCGGAGATCCCCCAGAGAAGAGAGTGCCTAGGACTGCTGTCGTTCTTGTAAGTGGTCGGTCTCAGTTCGACAGGTCCACTACGGTCGCCCCGGTCGTTGACGTACCACCACCGGTGGTGGCGTCGTCGTCGCTGAACACATAGCGGATGAACTTGCCGACAAAACCCAAATCCGAGTTCTTGTAGGAGGCAAAGACCGCAGCCGCGTCGGAAGGCAGGTACTCAAGAACTGGGTCGTTGTTCTTGAAATGCCAACCGCGAATCTGGATCGCCGCGTACTTCTTGACCTGGTAGCTCTTCTTGTCTGCCGAAATCGTGTCGAAGACGGGGAACAGCGCGACCACGGTCCCCCCAGCCTGCAGAGTGGCCTTCCAAGTCGTCAGGGTGCTGGTGCAGTAGGCAGGGAAGTTGTTGCCGGGATCGCTGGTCTCCCAGCTGCCAATCAGAGTCTGCACACTGCACGTACCGGCTGGTTCTGGAGCGAGCCACCCGAACCCCCCCGGAAGCTCCTGCCCTGAACCCGTGTCATGGCAGCCATCGGTTCCCTTGGCATCGCTGATGCCGTGAGACAAGAGATATTGAAGGGAGCCGTCGGCGGTAGCGCTCGAATCGATCTCACAAGAGGAGAAGGTGAGGGGCATCTTGGCAGTGCCGCCCGTAGGCGCCCCCCAACGGGCCGTCGCTGTGGCCGAGACGCTGATGTCATTGATGCCAAAGACGCGGCCGAACCACGTGTTGATCTTTCCCGCGGCGGCGCCGTCCTCCTGCGCTGCGGTGACCACCGTCACCACTCCAGTTCCGGTGTTCAGCGAGACCGAAGTCACCGCGGATTTGGCATCGTTCGCAGCCGAGTTCGCAAGAACTCGAGGAATGCTGCTGGTATTGCTTGTGTCAGTTGCGGTGGCGCAGGCCACCGAGGCCGCGTCCTTTGCACACGCATCAGCCACTGAGAGGGCGGCCGTGTCGGCGCCCGCCTGGAGTTGCGTCTTTTCCCAGTAAGCGTGGCCCATGTCAAGGGCCATGGCGGCGAAGCCGAGGAGCAGGGTCAGACTGGCGGCCACCACAATTGCAGTCGCCCCGCGGTCCCGACGTCCGAACCGCACATGGTTCCAACGGCTCATCCACCACATCGCATGGCCGCCTTTCCCGTCATCGTCGAGGGCAGGAAGGTAAACGCACCCGTGAGGGACGAGAACGACTTAGTCGTTGTAATTGTCACCGTGGAGCCGGCGGGGCAGGTGCCCGAGGCCACTCCACCGACTGTCGCAGTCACTCCACCCACGCCAGGCGCAGCGTTTGTGACCACCGTCGATAGGTTGAAAGTTGACTCGGAGTAGTGAATCGCGTAAGCCCGGGCACCTTCCCGCGCCGCTGATGTCACCGTGATCTGCTGGTTGAACCAGTTGCCGAACTCGATGATGCCGAGGACAAGAGCGAGGAGGACTGGTGCCACGAGTGCGAACTCCACGGCGGATGCGCCGCGCTCAGTTCTGGCCATGCCAGATCGCCCTCCCAAATTGTGCGGTGACGTCCGTAGCCCCCCGGCGTGGACGTGGTGTGAACTATCAGACCTGCTTGGCGACGTTGTCGAACGTCGTGGACAGGTTGTTGCCGAGCAGTGAGACGGCGGCGATGATCACGACGGCGATCAGGGCGACCATGAGGCCGTACTCGACGGCGGTCGCGCCGCGCTCGGAGTTGAGTCGGCTCTGGATCTTGGCAGCAAGCTTGGTCATTTCGTTCTCTCCCTGGCGGTGTGGCACTACGCCCGAACTATGTGAGTTGGAGCTCGTAGGACCCCTCCACGAGCGAGCCGCGGGTGCGAGACCGTACCCCCGGCCTCGCACCCGCGTCGTTTGCTCAGACCTTCTTCGCGACGTTGTCGAACGTCGTCGAGAGGTTGTTGCCGAGGAGGGAGACAGCAGCGATGATCACGACAGCGATCAGGGCAACCATCAGGCCGTACTCGACAGCGGTCGCGCCGCGCTCACGGTTGAGCAGCGTCTGGACCTTGGCAGCAATCTTGGTCATGGTGAAGGGTTCCTCCCAGTGATGCAGGGCCACCCGAATGTGCCCCCCGCTGAGGGAAGATTAGGTTGCAGGATGCAGCGTGTCTTGAAAATCGTTGAAGTTCGCAACGCGCACCCAAAGTTCACCTTTCGGACAGGGCGAGATGAGAGCGTTGGGCCGACCTAGACACCACTGTCCGCGGGCAGCCGGTGGCAGCGAGGAAGCACAGGGAGACGTTGGCACTCGACACGAACGCACCGGGACGCCGCTGGGTCCTGCCCATCGGGGTGATCGTCACTCTCGGCGTTCTGGCCAGCGTGGTTGCCCAGCTGACGATCATCGGGTCTGACGCGTTGTGGCTGCCCGCCCTCGGCGACGCGATCCGCCGAACGGGGTCAATTCCGAACGGGATCCCTTTTGCTGCAGCGGATTCGGCTGGCTGGGTCAACACCACCGCCCTCGGCCAGCTCCTCTTCTCATACGCCTTCACCCTCGGCAGCATCGGCATTGTCATCACCCAGTTGGCGGCCGTGGTGCTGGCTCTCGGCACTCTGGCTCTGTCCTCCAGCACGCTCGGCGCCAGGTCACTGGCAACCTCCGTCTCTCTGGTCGTGGTCGCCCTGGGCGCTGCTGCTCCGCTGCTCATCGCCCGCGCGCAGCTCCTGTCCTTGCTTCCGTATGCCGTCCTGCTCGTCCTGCTTCGACGCGAGCAGGAACGACCCACCTCAGCCATCTGGTGGACGGTGCCCCTGGTGGCGATCTGGGGGAATCTGCACGGCGGCGTGCTGGTCGGTGTCGCGGTCCTCGGCTGCTATCTGGTCTTCTCCCGACTACGCCAATCCCCCTTCACCGCTGTCGGTGTGGGTTTGGCAGCTCTGACGGCCACGTGTCTCAATCCGGGCCTGCTCGATGCGCCCCACTACTACCTGGGTGTCTTCGGTGGTGAGGCCACGAGTGATGACTCCGGGATGTGGAGCCGGCTGAGCCTGACGAACCCTTTCGACATGCTTCTCGTCGTTGGGGCGTTGGTTCTGCTCTCCCTGGGCCTTCGCCGCCGAAGGCCGTTGTGGGAGTATGTCGCCGGCGTCGGTCTCGCGATCGCGACGGTCACCGCCGCTCGCCACGGGATCTGGCTGCTGCTCTTCCTTGCCACCCCCGCTGCTCTGGGTTGGGCCCGACTCGGCGAGGAACCGGTCCGGGCAAGGGTCTCCCCGCCACGCCAGAGCATGGCGGCCGTCGCGCTGCTTGCCGTTGCGTGCGTGCTGGTCGCACTGCGCGCCCCTACCTTCGCAGCCACGGACGCCGAGGCGACCTCGCTCGCCAGCGCCACGCGAGGCCAGGTCGTACTGGTCGAGGAACCACTCGCCGAGTCTCTCGCCGCGGCGGGGGCGACCGTGTGGGTGAGCAACCCCCTGGACGCGTTCACGGCGAGTGACCAAGCGGCATACCTCGCCTTCATGAAGGGCGACGAGACCGGGGCCAGACCAGCGCTGGAACGTGCCGACGTCGTTGTGGCAAAACCAGATTCACCACAAGCCCGCGCGGCGATCGCGAACGGGTTCGTGAGAGCGACCAGAGTGGCTCAATACGTGCTGCTCAGACGTGCCTAGTCAGAGACCAAGGCCTTCGTGACAGGCAGCCCTGAATGCACCCCGATTCCAGCCGCTTCGGGTTCGCACTCGTCAGACAGGCGAGCGGGGCCGGCCCCTCTCATAAGTCGCTCCAACGGTCTCTCGAAGGTCGAGTAGAGCAGGTAGGAAACGCCAAGGACCGCCGACATCACCAAGAAGCTCCCCAAAGCGACTCCGATCGCCGAAGGGGATGCCAGCAAGGGTGCCGTGATGGCCAGGACGAGGGGATGGGCCATGTACACGCAGAAGGACCACTGCCCCAGACTCACCATCAGGTGGGACCGAAGCGGAGATGGCGCAGCCGCTATGTCGATGTGAGCACAGGTAACGATCAGGGCCACGAAGCTCGGCGCCATGGCCAAGGTCAGGGCCCATCGATCCTCGAGACGATATCCGGTGAAGACCGGGACGAAGAGAACGACGAGGTACGAGAGGACGAGTGACGCGACAGCCCAACGCATGCGTACCCGGGGAGCAGCTCCGCGCATGACGGCGGTGGCTGCCAATGCTCCACACGCGAACTCGACCACGCGGAAGGCAGGGAGATGGAAGAGCAGCTGTCCCCACTCGGCGCTGTGCAACTGGACCGCAACGCCGATCGCCCCCGCCGACGCGACGACCGCGGCCGATGTCAGGAACGGACGACGTACGCGCCAGAGCGAGCCGACGATGAGCGGGAAGACTGCATAGAAGAAGAGCTCACACGAGAGGGACCACGACACCCCGCTGAAGGACCGCACCACTGCATCGTCCGGTGACCACGCTTGAAGGAGAAGAACGTTGGTTGGAAGTGCCGACCATTTCGGTGGCGCACTGAACGGCAGCATGGCAACGACGATGAACAGCAGGTGTACCGGGTAGATCCGAGCGAGCCGGCGCCGGTAGAAACGCGTTGCATTCGCCTTCACGTCCGAGGAGTAGGTGAGCACGAATCCGCTCAGGACGAAGAAGAACGTGACCCCCACGTATCCAGCACCCATCAGACGTCCGAGCAGCGGGAAGTTGGGGATGTAGGAAGCGAGGTGAAAGAGCACGACGAGCGCAGCCGCGATGAACCGCAGACTTGTCAGCGAGCGCAGGTGCGCCGAACTCTCAGTCCCCAAGGCTCCCCACCCCCCGCCAGACCACAACCAGGTGTGCCCAGAGCGTCGCCGTTCCGCGCGCCTTGAGCCTAGAGGGACGTACGCATTGCCTCGGCGGTTTTGGGGAAGAGCGCCCCCACGAGCGCTCTCGATGCGGTGACCGAAAGGTTAGGGAAAGGGCTGGTGACTCGGATCAACAGGCACCGTGAAGACATGAGTCACCCAGTAGTACTGAGCCACCAGACCGGTCGTGATCACGACGCCGAGAATCGCCCACGGGGCCCAACGCACCCCTTTGAGGTAGTCGACCCCGACCCCCGGAAACGGCCAGAGCGGCGCGATCGCAAGCATCAGATATCGAAGAATGCTGGGGCTTGGCCTGCTCGCCAGGATCAGGTACAGCGGGTACGCGACGGACCACAGACGAAGCTCCCGACCCCACCGTTCGGCACCTGGCCGCAGGCACACCACCGCCACATAGAGCAGCACGCCGATGGCGAAGATCCCCCGCGGAGTCAGGTGGAGCATGTCCTCGGCCCAGCCGCCCAGGCCAGCGTCGTTTACCGGCCACGCGGCCTGGGTCTCGAAGAAGGCGTTCCGTCGACCGGTTGTCGCCCAGGCGACCAAGGGCCACAGTCCCGCGGTCGCCAGCACCGCAATGGTGGCTGCCACCTCGGCGACGGGGAGCCGATGCTTCGCGGCCTCACCGTGCTGCAACCGCCAGTCGCGGAAGAGCACCACTCCCAGCACTACCCCGAGCGGGAGCGCAATGGGTCTCGTCAGCGACAGCACGACCGCCAGCGAAACCGCCGCCGCAAGCCTGCGGCGAGCCGCGGCTCCGATGAACAGCACGATGAGGAGCAAGGCCAGCCCCTCCGTGTACGCGACCTGGAGAACGGGTGCTGAGACGTAGGCCATGACACACGCGACCAATGCGCCTGCCCCCCAGAGACCCATACGGACCCGAACGAGATTGAAGAGCGCCACCATGGCGGCAGCCCCGGACAGCAGGCTGACCACCCATGCGCTCGGAGCAAAACTCATGCCAGTCGCGGAGGCCACCCCCCGGACGAGCATGGGGTAGGCGGGATAGAACGCCCATTCGTTCTGCTGCACGACGCCGTCACCATCGAGCGAAAGCGTCGAGGGGTAGCCATTCTCGGCGATGGACCGGTACCAGTTCCCGTCCCAGTTTTGGACCACGCCTAGATAGCCTGGAGCCGCGGGCATCGGCGACGTCACGTGGTAGCCCGGAGCTGACCGTTCCAAGGCGACCTGATGAGTAGCACCGATGGTCAGGAAGACCGCACCCACCACGGTGAAGGCCAACCAGATGGCCAGCGGCGGCACGAGTCTGGTCCGAAGATGCACGCGGCCCGCCGGCGTATCTGGCACACGCCATTATTGGGTCACGACGGCCGAAATCGAGGACCTCTTTCGTGCGATTCGTCGGAGACGATCTGCTGGTGACCGCCACGCGTCACCGGCATCTGCACAAGCGACGTGTCCGCTGAGACCGCCATTGACGTGTCTCCACCATCGGGTGAAGCCAGACTTCCCGAACCGCGCGCACAACAACGGTGTCCGCTTTATGCTGGCGAGGTTTTCGACTACACAGTTGGGGGACCTGGACGTGACCGACGAAGGCTTCGGCGCTCTGCGCATCGCGGCCATCGTGCCGTGCCACAACGAAGAGGCCGCTGTGGGGCGGGTCGTGACCGACCTCCGACGCGCGGTGCCCTCCATGGATGTCTTCGTCTACGACAACTGCAGCACGGACAGAACCCGCGAGGTGGCCGAGGCTGCGGGCGCAGAGGTTCGCGTGGAAGAGCGACCTGGCAAGGGACATGTCATCCGTCGCGCCTTGGCCGACATCGACGCCGACGTCTACGTGATGATCGATGGCGACGACACGTACGACGCCTACGCGCTGCCGGAGATGCTGACCACACTCCTCGACGGACCGTTCGACCAGGTCATCGGTGTCCGTGTTGCAGCAGGGAAGAGCGCCTACCGAGCCGGCCACCAGCTCGGTAACCGCATGTTCAACCAGGTCGTGTCGCGCATCTTCGGTCGGCCGGTCACAGACATGCTCAGTGGCTACCGCGTCTTCTCACGCCGCTTCGTCAAGTCCTTCCCGGCGATGTCACGCGCCTTCGAGATCGAGACCGAGCTCACCGTTCATGCGATCAACAACCGCGTGCCTCAAAGCGAAGTGCCTGTGACGTTCGTCGATCGTCCGGAAGGCTCTGAGAGCAAACTTCGGACTTATCACGATGGCTTTCGGATAGCTCGCATGATCACCCGCCTGATGCACCATGAACGCCCCCTGGCTCTCTACTCCACGATCGCAGCACTCGCCATGCTCACCGCTGTCGGGATCGCAGTCCCTGTCGTCCAGGAGTATCTCGACACCGGGATCGTCGGCCGCTTCCCGACTGCCTTCGGCGCAGCCTCCCTGGTCATCGTCGGATTCATCATTCTCGTCGTCGCCATCCTGCTGGACGGCCTACGCAAGGTGCGTCAAGAGACGACCCGCATCGCGTACATGACCATTCCAGCGCTGCCTCGCCTTGCCCGACGCAGCTCAACAGGGACAGTCGGAGCCCAGCCGGGCAAGACCACCACTTGGCGCGAAGCCATCTTGGAACCGAAGACTTCCGCGGCCATGGTCACCCAGCTCTTCGCCGAGCAGTCATCGGAGCACGTGTGAGCATCAGCGTCGTCGTCGTCGGATTCGGCGACGAACCGGTTCTGAGCGAATGTCTACAATCGATCAGGGCACAACTGCACGACGACGACGAGCTGATCCTCGTCGACCACGGCGTCACGGAGCTCCCGCCCTGCACGGGCGTCACCGTGGTCACCCCCGGGACCAACACGGGCTTCGGTGGTGGCTGCGCCGCCGGAGTTGCTGCGTCTCGTGGTGACGTCCTGGCATTCGTGAACTCCGATGCCGTGTTGCACCAGGGTGCCATCGCAGCGCTCGCTGATGCACTGGCAGAGCCCACGGTCGGTCTGGTCGGAGGGATCGTGCTGCTGCCCGGCACTCCGGAGACCATCAACTCAATGGGGCTCCCGGTGCATCTCAGTGGTCTCAGCTGGAGCGACGGCTATGGAGAGGCCCTCGCCCCGTCGCACCTGAAGCCCCGACAGCTCACGTCCGTGGCCGGCGCCCTGTTTGCCTGTCGTCGCGAGACCTGGGATCTGCTGGGAGGTATGGACCCTGCGTACTTCATGTACCACGAGGACACGGACCTCAGCCTGCGCTGTCACCTCGCCGGTCTCGACGTCGTCCTCTGCCCCGACGCGGTCGCAACGCACGCGTACGAGTTCTCGCGCAATCAGGACAAGATGTTCTATCTCGAACGAAACCGTGCTCTGACCGTCCTAGCGGACTACCCGAATCACCTACTCGCCAGAGTGTTTCCAGCACTTCTAGTCCTTGAGCCGCTCTATCTGTGCGTCGCCATCCGGGACGGCTGGGGCTGCCAGAAGCTTCGGGCATGGTGGTGGCTGCTGCGGCATCCCATCGTCGTTGTTGCACGGAGGCGCCGCGTGCAGGCTGCGGTCCGGGCCCCCCGAGCCCTCGACGACGTGCTCTCGCCGTCCGTGACGCAAACCCAGCTCTCGCAGCCGGCGGGATCGGCTTTCCTCAACCGCGCGTTCGCGGCCTACTGGAAACTGGCTCAACCACGCTCGAACACCACGTGCACGTCGCGACACTCCGAGATCAACTACAGGGAGAGCGCGGACATCGATGTCTGAGCCTGGAGTGATCGTCTTGGCCGTGTATCGGCCTGATCCAAGTCTGTTGAAGCGGCAGCTGCAGTCGATCAGCGACCAATCACTCGGAGAATGGCGCTGCATCATCGGCATTGACGGACCAGACCCGGCGGCCACCTCGCTAGTCCGGGGTGCCATCGGCGATGACTCCCGGTTCGAGGTCGTGGAGTACCCTGACAACCTCGGCATTTATTTGCATTTCGAGCGACTGCTTGCCCTGATCTCTCCCGGCGCCCCATGGTTCGCTCTCGCGGATCAGGACGACTATTGGCACGTGTCGAAGTTGGACGCGCTAGTGGCCACGTTGGACAGAGAAGGAACTTCGGGCGCATCCTGTCAGGCGCGGCTGACGACTCCGAGAGGAATCGAACTTGGCCAAACGTCTCGTCGAGCCAAGGAATTGATCCCTCTGTTGTTGGTTAATGAAGTTACCGGATGCCTAAGCATCTTCAGGACGGAAGTTCTTGAGATCGCCATGCCCTTTCCGACACCGTCGAATCTCGCAATACACGATCACTGGCTCGGGGTGTGCGCCATGTCGTTAAGTGGGTTCCATGTAACGGATACAATATTGCACGATTATGTCCAGCACTCAGGGAACGCGATCGGGGAGAAGGGGATTAAGAGCCTCAACCGCGCCTTGATAGACCTACTTCAGGGGCGCGAATCATGGAAGACGATCACATCAGACCCTTGGGAATGGCGAGTCGCCATGGCTCGCACACTGAAATGCCGCACCTCTCTAGGGGAGTCAAAAGGCCTTGACTCAATTGCACGAGGAAAGTTCACAGGGCACCTGCTCGCACTCATGACGGCTCAATCTGCTTCCGGGCAAGTTCCCATCCGCGTCGCAACTGCCCTATCCATTGCCGCTGCTTGCAGGTGGCGCGACATCCAATTGCCTCCGTTCACGGACATCCGAACAGGCTATCGCTAGCGGATCCGAGACATTCACGGGGATATGGGGACGAGACAAGGAAAGCAGGGCTGCCAGCATCACATCCGTACCGGGCGTCGGCCGGGATCCGCGCGAGGAGTCCGCGAGATGCCCCATCTGCGGTGCACGAGGGTGCCCAGTGGAACTCAAGCAGTTGCTCTACATCAGGGACGTATGCAGCGAGAGTCGGCAGAGCGTAACCACACCTCCACGGCGAGCCGCGCCGCTCTCCCAGCCGAAACGGTCAATGCTCGGGTCGTGAGTTCCAGATCCCCTTCTGCCCTGACTGCGGTCGGTGGCAGCGCCCTGGCTGTCATCGGCCTCGGGGCTGTGCGCATGAAGATCGTCGCTGTCACCGTCGGCGCCTCCGGAGTGGGCACTTTAGGTGTCGGCCTAGCTGCCGCGGGCACCCTCGCGACGCTTCTGGGGTTTGGACTGGCAACGAGCGGCGTCTCGGCGATCGCAAGATCCAAGTCGCAGCCGCTGCAACGAGACCTCCTCCTGGTTGCCCTCGGCACAGCCGGCCGCACCCTCGCTACGATCGGTGGCCTGATAGCTGGTCTGTTCTGGCTTGTCGCCGGGCCCGAGAATGGAGAAAGAGCGACCCTTTCGATTGGACTCGCCATCGCGGTTGGGAGTGCTATCGGGGTCTCCCGGTGGAGCGCTGCCTTGAACGGCACCCAGCAATTTCGGCGCATCGCCGCCGCCCAACTCACGTCGGCGGTCCTCGTCACCGGTGCAGTGGCACTCGTTGCGGCCCGTAACCCCGAATTGACGGTGTTCATGGCCCTGGCTCTCCCCCCACTTTCGCTACTTGGAGCCATGCGTCTGGCGTCTGGCGCACAATTGCGGCCCCTCGGAAAAAATTCACTCCGGAGCCAGTGGAGCGTATTGCGACCCTTAATCGGCACGGGGATGGCCGCAAGCTCCGGAACGCTGCTGATGAGCGCCAGCCAGGTCGCCGCCTCAGCCTGGATCTTTCACAAATACGGCGGCCAAGCCAACGGATACTTTCAGGCATGCTGGATGCTGACGAGCCTCTATCCAGTATTCATCCTCGCAACTATGACGGCTGACTACTACCCGCGGATCTCGACCATGACGAAAGGCTCTCGGGAACTTCACTACGCAATCGATACACAAATGCGACTGTCCTTGCGCTCCGTGATCCCGCTGGCAGTTTCGATGGCCGCATTCGCACCACTCATCCTTTCCATCGTCTTCTCGCGAGAATTTCAGTCCTCCACCGGCCTCCTGCGATGGTTCCTAGTCGGCGAAGCCTTCAAATCGGGCTCCTGGCCCCTGTCTTTTCTTCTCCTGGCCCAAAACGCGCGGAGGTCATACATCCTAAGCGAAGCGATCTGGAGCATTGCATTTCTGCTCGTTCTTGTCTGGCTCACAATATACAGCCCGGAAGGAGCAGGAGTCGCATACTCCGTAGCTAACTGTCTCTTCTTCGTGCAACTAGCAATACGCACGAAACATCGCCCATCCGCCTTCGTGATCAGTGGGATGCTCGTCGGGACTGTCGCGCTTGTCGTAAACTCTATGCCATTCGGACAGACGGATCTCCAGATCTCGATACCGGGTGCAACCCTTGCTCTTGGACTGATCGCTTGGATTGGCTACAGCACATTTAAGGAGCGCCGTGCAGCTGCGACCTGAACTAGACCAACCAGCTCTTGTGCGCTTCCAGCGCCCCAGCCTGCCGAGCCTGAACGAGGTCGCGGCATACTGGGCTCCAGCGCAAGAGAGCCACTGGTACTCGAATAATGGGCCTGTACTGTCCCGCCTAACTGGGGCTTTCGAGGAGTACCTTGGCGGCGACGCCCTAGCTGTACCCGTCAACAACGCCACATCCGCCCTGATGATCGCGCTTCGCGCCACGTGTCGTCCGCGACCGGGATCAACTGTGGTGATGCCGAGTTATACCTTCGCCGCCACTGGAACCGCAGCAATCTGGGCGGGCTTTGAGCCCCGCTTCGTTGACGTCAACCTCGACCATTGGCACGCCGACGCAGCTGCTGTCGCGGATGCCGTCGAGCGAGAGAAGCCAGTTGCGCTCCTCCTCTGTTCCACCTACGGCATCACACCTCCCAAGGCGGTGGTCGAACAGTGGGAATCCATCGCCGCGGCGGCGAATATTCCTCTCATCGTGGACTCGGCGGCCGGGTTTGGTTCACGTGACGTGGATGGCATGTTCCGGCCAGTGGGAAATTGTGAGATCTTCTCTTTTCATGCAACAAAGCCCTTCGCTATAGGCGAGGGTGGCTTAGTAGTTACTCGCGAACCGCGGCTCGCTTCTTCGCTGCGGCGCCTTACAAACTTCGGATTTGACGAAGACCGCATACTAAGACGTGAGATTGGCATGAATGCGAAGATGGATGAGCTGCATGCGGCCGTAGCACTGGCGGTAATGGACAATTACGAGAGCATTTTGGCTCGGCGTCGAGGTTATGCGGCGACACTGGTTGAGAAGTTCGCGACCGCCGGGCTAAGCCCGCAGGTAGGCATGGAAGGTGCGGCGCACCAGTTCTTGCCACTGATGTGCACCAGCGGCGAGCAACGAATCAAGCTGTTGACCGCCGCCAAAGTGAAGAACATAGAGTTGCGAACCTACTTCTCCGAGCCGCTACACACCATGCCCGGTTTTGCAGAATTTCGACGCGAAGCGGGCACTCTCGCCGCCACTGAGGTGCTTGCTTCAAGAATAGTCTGCCTTCCTCTGTACAACAACATGGACGACGAGACCATCGAGCGAATCTCGGACCTAGCGGAAGTGGTGAACAGCGCGTGACCCGGCCGCTAAGGACCCAAGGACTCGTATCCAGTGCAGAAAGACACTACAACAAATTGTCGCGCGACATCTTGCTTAGTGCGCGGCCGACATATGTGAAGGAGTGGATTCGATCACGGCTTGAGACGAGTCTCGATCGAACGGAGTTAGAGCGGGTCCGGCGAGAACGCTCACCCGAGAGCCATCGGCCCCTCGTATCTATCCGAATCGCGACATACGCAGCGGGAGATGCCATACGCCGTCCCATAGAATCGTGTCTTGCTCAGAGTTACACCAACTTTGAGGTGGTCATTGTTGGGGATTGTTGTGATTCGCGAACGGCCGCAGTCATTCGTGAATACACCTCCGACTCCAGGGTCCATTTTGTAAACTTGGGTATGCGTGGGCAATACCCACAATCTGGCCCAGAGATGTGGCAGGTCGCGGGGTCCACTCCGATGAACGTAGGTTCCCTGCTGGCGCGTGGTGAGTGGATCGCCCCTTGCGACGACGACGACGAGTTCACCCCCGACCACGTGGAGGCACTGGTCGGTCATGGATTAGCGACCGGAGCCGAGATGGTCTGGAGCGACGCACAAATGCAACAGCCGGATGGCGCGTGGAAGCCGACGCCCGGACCTCCGCTTAATCACGGAAGGATTAGTCATGGCTCAGTCCTCTTTCGGAGTGACCTGAGATTTATGATGCTGAATCGCAGAAGCTACCTGATGAATCAACCTGCTGACTGGAACCTATGGCAGCGGATGAGCAGGGCCGGCGTAAGAATCGCTTACCGGCCTGGAGTCACGTACCGCCACTATCTCAACCCGGGTAATGGAGCGCCGGACCTGTGAGTGCTTCAACCACGCGCGAAGGAATGAGTACCAAATGCTCAACTGGTTGATGCGGTATCAGCCTGTCATAGCGATCGTCAATGAATTCGGGGCGACGGACGTCCTGGACGTTGGTGCGGGGTGGCATGGCATCAGTCGCTGGTGGGACGGTCGTGTCGTTCAGACCGACCTGATCTTGGAGGGCCGACCCAAAGGCCTGGAGGCTCGAGGTAGCGCCTCTTATGTTAAGGCAACGGCCGAGAACCTGCCCTTCGCAGATGGTGCTTTCGACTTCACCGTTAGCCTCGATATGTTTGAGCACCTTCCAACCGAAATTCGGACGACGAGTGTCAGGGAGCTCGTCCGAGTATCACGGCGGGGTGCAGTCATCGGATTTCCGGTCAGCGGAAGCGCCGAAAGCGTCGATCTCAAGATTGCGGCGGCGTGCAGACGCATGCGCCGTCCGATCCCTTCATGGCTGTCTGAGCACTTGGCGCAAGACTTCTACCCAGACCGCAGCATGCTGGAGGACGCCCTTCCCCCGACATGGCATATTACTCGAGAGGTCCCTAACGGACACGTCTCTGTGCAGCGCTGGCTAGTGTTGGCTGAACTGACACCTGTCCTTGCAGCCGCGAGCCATTTGCTGGAGCGTGCCCTGCGCCGCGTTGGTCAGTTGCCCGATCTAGTCCATCGGCCGCCCGCATACCGGACAATCTGGTTGGTCGAGCCAACGCCGCCCACGGCACACGCTCGGCTTCCTTAGCCCTATCGCGAATTGCGCCCTCGTCCGAAAAGCACCAACCTGCGCGAGCCCCGAGTATGTGCCCGCTCCGCCGATCGGGCGGCCTCGTCCTCGCGCAGCTGCTGGAGCAGCGTCTTTGGCTTCGGCGGCGGCCAGTCCTGGGCGCGCGGGTCCTTGGTGTCCATGTAGTACTCGGTCCACCCGTAGTCGTCGCGGTAGCGCAGCGTGCCGTCGCCGACGTAGTACCAACCTGCTGGCTTGTCGTTCACCGTCAAACCCCCAATATCACTCACCCATGGTGGGAGCCCCCCTCCCGAGCCACAATCTACGGCCGCCAACCGCCCGGAATCTACCGATGTCTAATTAGTCCGATTTGACCGTGGCGCAGTGCGTTCCGTCCTGCGGCGTCGGCCGCACGGCCACCTTCGGACCTCTGCATGCCACGCCGCCACCTCCGGCTCGCGGACGCCTCCCGGACCGCGTCTCGGGCCGGGGTCGTTGCCTCGCTAGAATCGAGGCGGCTCACGGCGACGACGCGAGTGGCCATGGTGTGCCGGGAAGTCTGGTCGGCGGCCCATGACCCATCCCCGAAGGGACCCCAGGTGAGCGACCACGACCCCACCACGACCCCGCCGACACCCGCTCGAGACAGCGCCGGTAACCGGCTGCTCGGCCGAGGCAGCTGGCGTGAGGCTCGCTACGTCGCCGACCTCCTGCGCGCCGAGACGGTCGGCGGGGCGATCCTCCTCGCCGCAGCCGTGACCGCCCTCGTCTGGGCGAACTCGCCGTGGCGCGACGGTTACGCCGCCGTGCGCGACACCGTCATCGGCCCGCATGCCCTGCACCTCGACCTGTCGCTGGGGACCTGGGCGGCCGACGGGCTGCTCGCCGTCTTCTTCCTCGTCGCCGGCATCGAGCTCAAGCGCGAGTTCGTCGCGGGCGACCTCTCCGACCGGCGCAAGGCGGCACTGCCCATCGCGGCGGCGGTCTGCGGCGTCGCGCTGCCCGCGATCCTGTTCGTCGTCACGGCCACGCTGATGAGCCGGGGCGACAGCGCGAGCGAGCTCAGCGGCATACTCCGCGGCTGGGCCGTCCCGACGGCCACCGACATCGCCTTCGCGCTGGCGGTGCTCGCCGTCATCGGCACGCACCTGCCGAGCGCGCTGCGCTCGTTCCTGCTGACCCTGGCCGTCGTCGACGACCTCATCGCGATCACGATCATCGCCGTCTTCTACACCGACACGGTCAGCTTCCTCTGGCTGCTCGCCGCGGTCGTCCCCCTGGCCGCGTGGCGCCTGCTCCTCAAGCGCAAGATCACCAACCCGCTCATCCTCGCGATCCCGGCCCTGCTCGCCTGGGTCTTCGTCCACTCCAGCGGCGTCCACGCCACGGTGGCCGGCGTCCTGCTCGGGCTCCTCGTCCCGGTCAACCGCGAGGTGGAGGACGACCCCGACCGCCACTCGCTCGCGGAGCGCATCGAGCACAAGATCCGTCCGTTCTCCGCGGGCTTCGCGGTGCCCGTCTTCGCGTTCTTCGCTGCCGGGGTCACGGTCGTCGGCGGCGGGTTCGGCTCCGCACTCGGCGACGCAGCCGCGGTCGGTGTTGTCGTCGGGCTCGTCGTCGGCAAGACGGTCGGCGTCCTCGGCGGCACGTGGGCGGTCGCCCGCTTCACCCGAGCCGAGCTCGACGAGGACCTGGCCTGGACCGACGTCCTCGGACTCTCGGTGCTCTCGGGCGTCGGGTTCACCGTCAGCCTGCTCGTCGGGGAGCTCGCTTTCGGCAACGGCTCCGAGCGCGACGACCACGTCAAGCTCGCCGTCCTCAGCGGCAGCGTCATCGCCGCACTGCTCTCGAGCGTGGTGCTCCGGCTGCGCAACCGGCACTACCGGCTCGTCGAGGCCCGGGAGACCGCGGACCTCGACCACGACGGCGTGCCTGACGTCTACGAGCAACACTGACGCGGAGTTTCTGTGGCAGGACTCCGGCTGCCCGATTTGGCCGGATGCGACCACAGTGCGTTCCGACCATGGCTATCTTGTCCCGACCGGGGATCGGAGTCTGAGTTGAGTAGTGAGCGCGCGACAGCGCGGCAGGTCGGGGGTCGTGGGCGCGTCATCGCGATTCTTGCCGCGGGCTACGTGGTCATCCGCCTCGTTGACTTTGTGCTGCTCTGGCTCGCGTCAAGCTCACAATCGCCCACTGGACCGGCCAACCCCATCGGTGCGCCGACCACGTACTACGTCCACACCGAGGGACTCGCGTCGCCAGGCTTGGGAGGGGTGCTCGCCAACTGGGACGGCCAGTGGTACGAACGCATCGCAACTGAGGGTTACCCGAAAGCTGCCGAGGCGCACTCGGCGAACGACGCCTGGACGTGGCAGTTCCCCCCACTGTTTCCAGTGCTGGCGCGACTGGTGATGTGGGTAACTGGGCTCGGATTTCCTGTCAGCGCAGTCCTCTTGAATTTCGCGCTCGGCGGCATCGCGACCGCACTTCTCTACGGGATCTACCGCGCCGCGGTCACGACTCCGATCGCCATCGCCGGGGCGCTCTCGGTCAGCGCCTTCATGACGGCACCGCTCCTCAACGTGGCCTACAGCGAGCCCGCAGCACTTGTCTTCCTGCTCCTCACCTTCCGCGGACTCATGGCAAGGCGATACGCCCTCGCTTGGCTGTCAGTCTTGGCCCTGGCCTTCACACGCCCCGTCGCGGCCCCGCTCGCCCTCGTCTTCGCGGCCCACTGGTGGACGTGTTGGCGATCGAGAAGCACGTTGCGCCCCACGAAGGCCACGCATTTCTGGCTTGCGGTCTGCACCGTCACCTCCCTCCTCTCGCCGTTCCTGTGGAGCGTGATCGCGGCCGCATGGCTGAGAGACGCGCAGGCCGTCACCCGAACGAACGGTCCGATCTCAGGATCTGCCCGGGCCGCCTCCATGATGAGCTCGTTCGACTTCGGCTGGTTTGCTCGCGCCCACGATCAGGCTGGGTGGCAGGGCGTGGTTCTCCTCGTGCTCGCAGTGGCCGTAGGAGTCGGCGCTCCCGTCGCGGCTGCGCGACGTCTCGGTCTCCCTCTCGAGCTTCAGATCTGGGGAGTCAGCTACATCGTGTTCGTGCTGCTCGTGACCCCGGTGACGCCCGGCGTCATGCGCTACCTCCTGCTGGCCGCTCCCCTACTCGCGGCTGTCCCCATGTGGACGCTTACCTGGACCCGCCGAGGTCTCGGGGTGACGGCTTTCATGATGATCACCGCCGTCGCGTTATGGAGCCAGTGGTTCTGGATCCGCTACGTGTACATCCTTGACCCGGGACCGGCTCTGGTCCCATGGAGCCCTTAGGCGCGAAGAGAATGAGAATTCGCTCCGGCGCTGCCACACGAGCAGTCGTGGAATCGCGCCGAGGATGGCAAACACGGCATAGCCCTCGATGACCGGGCACGCGAGCACCATGGCTGGCGCCAACAGCCAGGCGCGGCCACGTCTCGCGGCCCACACCGTGAGCAGAGCCGCGCACCCCAGGCGGACCGTGGGCCCGATCCCACGATCACCCGCCGACTCGAGCACGAACGAGACCCAGCGCCCCCACGCGTCCGGGCTCACGGCATACGACAGCCCGCAGACCAGGACGGTAGATGCCGTCGCCCACGCAAGGGGCCGCCAGTCACGGCGCGCCGGGAACCACAGACCGACCACCGCCGGGCCGATCTTCGTCAGCAGCGGGAGCATGAGCCACCACGCCTGACGTCGAACGCTCCACACGAGCGCCACCGCGAAGAAGAGGTAGATGTTGCCGATGAGGATGTCCGGCAGGAGGAAGAGCCCTGCCACCAGCCCTCTGAGCCACCCCAGCGGCCGGACGAGCCAGAGCAGGGCCGCCAGGCCGAGCATCGCCCAGAGCACCTGGAACGCCGGCCAGGGCAGGTGACCCAACGGGGAGAGGACCTGAGCGAAGACCGGGGAGTAGAGGTAGGCGTCGGTGAACTCCGGCGGCAGCGTGTACCAGGTGCTCGGATCGGAGGCTGCCAACCAGTACGCATGGGAGTCGAGTCCCAGGGTGCCGGCACGGGCGTAGCCGGACACCTGGAGATAGGCAAAGAGCAGACCCCCGGGCAACAGCGCGACCCACAAAGCCCGGAGCAGGCGCTCTCGGTCGATCGACGCCTCGGTCACGCCTGTCCCCCCTCAACGGGTACGTGCAAGGCGTGCCCACGCGCGCCACATCCCGGACCATAACGCCGGGTCCCGCATGCCGCACGGGGTTGAGCACGGTCAGGTATCGATTCGAAGATAGGGTGGGCATGCACGCCATGGCTGGACTGAACGCAAACGAGGAAGTGAGCCGATGAGCACGGATCCCCGGCAGGAGCGGACACTCGGCCAACTGGTCGCGTCCGCGACACAGGACATCTCGACGCTGGTTCGCAGCGAGATCGCCCTGGCCAAGGCTGAGGTCTCGGTGCAGGTCAAGAAGGCGGGTGTGGGCGGCGGCCTGCTCGCCGGCGCGGCCGTCATCGCGTTCTACTCCGTCTACTTCCTCTTCACGACGATCGCCGAAGGCATCCAGGCCCTGGGCCTGCCGCGCTGGGCGAGCTTCCTCATCGTCACCGTCCTCATGCTGCTCGTCGCAGCCGTCCTCGGCCTGCTCGGCGTCAAGAAGATGAAGACCGTCGACCCCACCCCGGCGAAGACGATTTCCGAGGCGCAGGAGACGGTCGAGGCGATCAAGTCGGCGGTCGAGCACCCGGGCACGACCGTCCCGGCCCCGCGTCCCGAGTGGGACCGCCCCGGTCTCCCGGCCACCGTGGCGGCCGATGCCACTGCCCCCATCACTCCCGCCGCGCCGTCGAGCAACGGGAGCGCGTCGAGCACGCCAGACCCGTCGCGCGACGCCTGACCCGAGACCCTCAGCCGCACCCATGTCCGTCGACGCTGCCTTCGTCAACATCGACGGACCGTGGGAGCACCGCTACGTCTCCGCGAACGGCGCCCGCTTCCACGTCGCCGAGCTGGGCGACGGCCCGCTGGTGCTGATGCTGCACGGCTTCCCGCAGTTCTGGTACGCGTGGCGCCACCAGATGGTCGCCCTGGCCGACGCCGGCTACCGCGTCGCCGCCATGGACCTCCGCGGCTACGGCGGATCCGACAAGCCCCCGCGGGGCTATGACACCTACATGGCGACCCTCGACGCCGCCAGCGTCGTCCGCGCCCTCGGGGAGAAGGACGCCGTCGTCATGGGTCAGGGCCTCGGCGGCTGGATCGCGTGGTGCATGCCGATCCTGCGACCCGACGTCACCCGCGCCATCGCGTCACTGTCGATGCCACACCCGCGGATCCTGCGGCACGCGATGTGGTCCAACGCCAGGCAACGTCGGGCCTCGTCATGGATCGCCGGCCTGCAGAAGCCGTTCGTGCCGGAGCGAGAGATGGCCAAGTCGCACGACTACGTCGAGGACCTCCTCCGCTCGTGGTCCTCACCCTTCGGTAGCTTCCCGACGCCCGAGGACGTCTCCCGCTACGGCGACGCCATGATGATCCCGTTCGTGGCCCACTCCGCGGCCGAGCACTACCGCTGGCTCGGCCGGTCGGCCGTGCGCCCCGACGGGCCGCTCTTCATGCGCCGCATCCGTCACGCGATCCGAGTGCCGGTGCTCCAGCTCCAGGGCAGCGACGACGGCTGTGTCATCGCCGCCGCCACCCACGGGTCGGGCGCCTTCGTGCCCGGCGACTACCGCCATGTCAAGGTCCCCGGCGCCGGCCACTTCCTCACCGAGGAAGCCCCCGACCCGGTGAACGCCGCCCTCCTCACGTGGCTCGGAACCCTTGCCTGACATGGAGCTCGAGCTTCCCGACGCCGGCGGCGTCGCGTGGTCGGTGTGCGTCCGTCGCGTGATGGTGGAGCCGGGACCGGGGAATCGGAGGGCTCACTCGACGCTTCCACTGGACTCCGGAATGCCGTTGGCTGCCGCGGGTGCCGACGCGCCGTTGCGCACGGCGTCCGTCGGCAAGGTGCTGCTCCTCGTGGAGACGGCCCGACTCATCGCCGCCGGCGACCTCTCCCCCGATGAGCCACTCACCCGCTCGGTCGACCTCTGGGTCGGCGACTCCGGACTCTGGCACACCCTCTCGGTCGAGACGCTCCCCCTCATCGACGTCGCGGCCCTCGTGGGGGCCGTCTCCGACAACCTCGCGACCAACGTCCTGCTCCGGCGGGTCGGGCTCGCCGAGGTCGCGGCCCGCGCCACCTCCCTCGGCCTGCGTGCAACCGCCCTGCACGACCGCGTCCGAGACGTCCGCGGCGCCGACCATCCCGCCACCCTGTCCACCGGCAGCGCCGCCGAGCTGAGTCAGCTCATGGCCCGACTCGCCTCCGGCACGGCCGCCGGTCCAGACGCGGACCGCCTGGTGCGCCAGTGGCTCTCGGCCAACGTCGACCAGTCCATGGTCGGCTCGGCTCTCGTCGAGCAGGGCGGTCTCGACCCGATCGCCCACCACGCGTCGCTGGACCTGCCGACGACGTTCTGGAACAAGACCGGGACGGACGCCGGGGTGCGGGCCGACGTCGGCGCTGTGACGTCAGGCGATCGGACGATCACCTGGGCCGCGGTCGCCAACTGGGACCCCTCTCCCGGCACGACGCTCGACCACCTCACGGTCTGGGCCGTCCTGCGCGGGATGCGCCACATCGGCGAGCAGGTCCTCACTCAGCTCTGAGTTAGCGCGAATTGGGGCGAATCGCGGACTTCCGGCGGACCCTCACGGACAATGGCCGGGCGCGAACATGCTCGGTTCCGCCGCCTCGCCGCTCACCTCGGGAAGTCATGACCACGCCCAGCTCGCGTCCGCTCGCCACCCTGCTTGCGCCGGTTGCCCTTCTCGCGACGGCCCTGTTGGCCTGGGTCCAGTGGAAAGGCGTGACCAGCGGCATCTGGGTGGACAGTGACGTCTACGTCATGGGGGCGCGGCGCATCCTGGACGGCGGTGACCTCTACGCGAGCACTACGTCGGTCGACCTGCGCTTCACCTATTCGCCCTTCGCGGCGGCAGTCTTCGTCCCCTTGGCACTACTTCCTGTCGARGTGGCGCGATGGAGCCTCACAATCGTCTCGTTGATCGCGTTGGTGACCACGCTTGTGGTCGTCGGACGTCGTCTCGCGCTCAAACCCTGGCTCATGGCCTGGCTCGTCGTGGCGACCGCAGCGCTCGAGCCCGTGCTCCGCAACCTGCTGCTCGGGCAGATCAATCTCATTCTCATGGCGATCGTCATCGTCGACCTGCTGGTCGTCCCTCAGCGATACCGGGGAGTTCTGGTCGGGGTCGCTGCGGGGATCAAGCTGACCCCCGCGGTCTTCGTCATCTACTTCCTGCTCCGCAAGGACTGGGCCTCAGCGGCGCGAGCAGCCGGGGCGTTCTTCGCAACTGTTCTCACCGGTCTCGTCGTGTCCCCGTCGAGCACTCTGGCGTTCTGGGGAGGCGGCTTCCTGGGCCTGGGCAAGTTCGGGGCTGACGCGGTCGTGGGAACGGACAACCAGTCGTTGCTCGCCGGTGTGCTGAGACTGCTCGGGCGTCCCGAGGTCCCCGTCACGGTCCAAGCTCTCCTTGCGATCGGAGGGGTCATCCTGGGATCCATCGCCGCGCGCAAGAGCCTCGACCGCGGTGGCGCTGTCGGGCAGGTCGAGGCAGTGGCCTGGCTAGCCCTCGGGGGCCTTCTCGGGTCGCCCGTGTCGTGGACCCATCACTGGGTGTGGATCACTGTGGTCCTCGCCGTCCTCGTGGCCCGACAGTCGCCCGTCCGAGCCGCCCTCGTGCTCTTCATCTTCTGGTTCCCGCTGATCTGGATGCTCTACACGACCGACGGATTCGAGGCGCTCACCTTCACGTGGTGGAAGGCGCTGCTGTCTGCTGTCTACGCCATCGCCGGAGTGGTCATCCTGATCGGCGAGGTCATGCGCAAACCGCCTCCGCCTCCGTCGCTGGGGACGACCGTGACATCGATGGCCAGCGTGCCGCCCGAGAGCGCAACCACCCCCGCCTGATCTGCTCCACCTGCCGCGGGGGCGTGTCGCGGTCCGCGGTTCAGTCAAATGCCCTCGGCTGCCACTCAGAACTGGGACCGTGGATCTCTGCACCACTTCGCACGTCACAGGGGGCGGCATGTCAAGGGCTCGCACACTCCGGATCGCGCTGGGCCTCATCGTCGCAGGTCTACTGCTGCTCTTCATCGTCGTGCCACCCGCGACGGTCGCGGTGCCTCCCGGCATGGAACAAGGGCTTCGCATCGTCTTCGGGCTGGGCCGTGAGGCCCGCACCGCCGTGAAGCTGGTCGACGCCTGCGACGCTGCGAGAGAGAACGCCAAGCCCCCGACCGACCTCGTCGAGGCGAGCAACGGCACGTGCGTCAAACCGACCGGCACCACCACCCCGAAAGCGTCCGAGCGTCCCGCGATCCTCTCCACGTCGCTCCTGGGTGACCTCGTGGCGTGCGGGGACGAGGCGAGCACGAGGACCGTCCCCTCTGCCCAGCTCACCGTCTCGTCGGAGCTCGTCGGCGTCACGGGCCTGCGCTACACGATGACAGCGGACCCGGCTTCGCCGGTGGAAGTCGCGCCCGGTGCGTACTGCGGGCGGCTCGTCGTCGAGCGCGCAGCCGGGCCCTACCGGTCCTTTCCCGCGCTGGTACTCGTGGACGACCGGATGCAGCCCTTCGCCGTCGGCAAGGCGCTGGCCCTGCTCGTGGTCGGTGCGGGAATCGGGCTGCTCATCCGGCTGCTCAACGACCCGTTCGGCAAGCTGCTCAGAATCACGAGGAGGCTGGACCGCATCCGCCGGTGGTTGGCGTCAGGTCCGACCGGCTACGACGACCAAGCCATGGCCGGGATCCAGCGCAAGATCGACGACGCCAACGCCGCCATCAAGGATCTCGACACCGACGGCGCGGACGAGATCGTCACCGACCTGGAGAGCGCACAGAAGGTCACCCCGGAGGCCGGCCGCGAGATCCTCGCCCAGACGCGCCCGGCCCGGGCACAGCTGCCCGACCCGTCTCATCCCGCCTTCTGGCTGATTCGTCACTACTGGGCGGTTGCCCTCGGCGCCATCCTGGTCGTCGTGGCTGCGACGGGTGTGTGGACGCAGTACATCGGAAACAACGCCTTCGAGGGTTCGACGAGGGACTGGGCCGGACTCGTCATCTTCGCTCTGGCCGCCCAGGTCACCGTGTCTGGCCTGACGGAGGCCCTCGGCAAGCTCGCACCCGGGTCTAAGTAGGGCCAGGCCCCTCAGTCGGCGGCAGCAGCTGGGATCAGCAGCGTGAAGGTCGCTCCACCACCGGGAGTCTGGGCCACGTCCATCCGGCCACCGTGTGAGCGGACGATCTGCGTCACGAGCGCCAGCCCGAGGCCGACGCGCCGGCCTCCCGACCCGCCGTCTCCGCGGGAGAAGCGTCGAGACAGGTTCTCGACGTCGGCGGCATCGATCCCGTCACCGTGGTCGACGACGTCGACGCGCACCTGGCCGTCCTCGACACCCGACCGCACCTCGACCCGGGTCCCCTTCTCGGAGTGGGCGATCGCGTTGTCCACGAGCGCCAGCACCGAGCGACGAAGGCTCGGCCGCACCCCCTCCACGACACAGACCCCGCCGTCCGACGCCTCGTCGACGAGCGTCACCCCGTGGTCCGCGGCATACGGCATGAGCGAGGTGACGACCTCCGAGGCGAGGGCACCCAGGTCGACCCGCTCGGCCACCTCGTCGACGTGCTCGAGCTGCGCCGAGAGCAGCAGGTCGGACACGACGTCGGCCATGGCCTGGGTGTCGTGGACGAGCTGGTCGACCTCGGCGAGCCGGCGCGCCGACGCCGGGTCCCCGCCGCCGGCGGCAGCATCCGCAGCGACGTCCGCCGCGACGTGCCGACGCAGCATCTGCGCCCGGGTGCTGATGACGGCCAGAGGAGTGCGCAGCTCGTGCGAGGCGTCGGCGACGAACTGGCGCTGCAGCTCCATCGCCTCGCCGAGTGGCCGCACCGCACGCCGCCCCGCCAACAGCCCCGTCAGCGCGGCCAGGAGCACCCCCACCACCCCGGCCGCCGCGGTCGACACGAGCAGCCGCTGCTCCTCGCCGGTGTGCAGGCGGATGTCGTAGACGGCGACGTAGCGCACGCCCTCGCGCCGGTCGACCCACGCGGGCCACGACCGCCCGTCTGCCGTGAGGCTCGTCTGCCCCGACTCGTCCGGCCCCACGGCAGAGGCCGCGGTGGCCAGCCCGGGAGGCATCGACCGGGTCGCCTCGTGACCGGAGTCGGTCAGCTTGACGAGCCACGTGCCGGGCGGCGCGTCGACGACGTCGTCGGCCGTCCGGGCCGTCGTCTCGGTGCGCCCGCGGATCTCGGCGAGCTGCTGCCGGTCGAAGAGCACGGCCGTGCCGATGATGGCGAGCAGCACGACGAGCGCCGTGGTCGCACCCACGCGCAGAGCCACCGACCGCGACGCCCGTCGCAGCGGGTCGCGCTCCCCGACGGCCGCCCGTGAGCGCCGACCCATCAGGAGGCCCCGAGCCGGTAGCCGACCCCGTGCACGGTCTCGATGACGGACTTCCCGAGCTTCCGGCGCAGGTAGTAGACGTACGTGTCGACGGCGCCGAGCGTGTCGGCGTTGTCGAAGGCCGCGACGAGCAGCTCGTCCCGGGTGAAGACCCGAGTGGGCCGGCGCGCCAGCGTCTCGAGCAGGCGAGCCTCACGGCCCGACAGCATGACCTCGCCGTCATCACCGACGAGTCGCTGCTCGGCGACGACGAGCCGTCGCCCACCGACGGCCAGCTCCCCGGCCGCGCCACCCATCGGGCGCAGCAGGGCCCGCAGGCGCGCGAGCACCTCGTCGACGTCGAAGGGCTTGACGACGTAGTCCTGCGCCCCGGCATCGAGACCCTCGACGCGGTCGGCCACGGTCCCCCGCGCGGTGAGGAAGAGCACCGGCGCCGTCAGGCCCCGCGAGCGCAGCCGCGTCACGAGGTCGACCCCCTCGATGCCCGGCAGCCCACGGTCGACGACGAGCACGTCCCAGTCGTCGACGAGGCCACGGTGCAGGCCCGCCTGTCCGTCGCGGACGGCCGTGACGGCATACCCCTCCTCGCCGAGCAGCTCGGCGAGCATCTGCGAGAGGTCGGGGTCGTCCTCGACGAGGAGCAGCCGTGGGCGGATCGGCGACGCGGTCATGGCCCGAGCCTCCTTTCGTGTCTCATAACTTTCTGAGATCGGCTGCCCACCATCGACTGTGTGAGCACCACCATCGCACCACACCGTGGGACCCCGAGCCGGGTCCGTCGAGCCCTGCGTGCCGGCGCGGACTTCCGCCGCTGGCAGGCCCGCACCGGCGACCTCCTCGAGACCCTGGCCATCGCGAGCCTGCTCGCCGTCGTGGCGCAGTTCCTCCTCGGCGGAGGCAGCCACGACCTCGTCGCCGGCACGAGCAGCACCACCCTCATCGCCGTCGGGCGCCTCACCGGCCTCGTCGCGATGGACCTGCTGCTCATCCAGCTGCTCCTCGCCGCCCGCGTGCCGTGGATCGACCGCGTCTACGGGATGGACCGGGCGCTCAAGGCGCACCGCATCCTCGGCCGCATCACGGTGCCGCTCGTGCTCGTCCACGTCGGCGCCATCGTCATCGGCTATGCGGCGCGCGACGACCTGCACGGCCCGTTCGCTCCGGTCGTCGAGTCGTTCCGGCTCCTCACCGGTGGCAGCGACCTCCTCTTCGCGTTCATCGCCACCGCCCTGCTCGTCGTCATCGCGGTGACGTCGGTCAGCATCGCCCGTCGGCGCCTGTCCTACGAGTGGTGGCACCTCGTGCACCTGACGGCGTATGCCGCCGTCGTCCTCGCGGTGCCGCACGAGCTGTCGATCGGCTCGGACTTCACCGCCTCGCAGTGGGTGCGCACCTACTGGTGGACCCTCTTCGTGATCGTCGCGGCCAGCGTCCTCTGGTGGCGCGTGCTCGTCCCCGTCGCCCGCAGCCTGCGCCACGACCTGCGCGTCACCGACGTCGTCGAGGAGGCCCCCGGCGTCTGGTCCGTGTGGATGAAGGGCCGTCACCTCGACCGGCTCCCGGTCCGCGCGGGGCAGTACCTCAACTGGCGCTTCGCCAGCCCGCGCCTGCTCGCGACCGCCCACCCGTGGTCGATCTCGAGCGCCCCCGACGGCCGCCGCCTGCGCATCACGGTCCGCGAGCTCGGCGACCACTCGAGCCGCCTGGCCCACCTGCGACCCGGCACGCGCGTCCTCTTCGAGGGCCCCTACGGCGCCTTCACCTCCCGCCAGCGCGTCCGCCGACGCGTCCTGCTCCTCGCCGCCGGCATCGGTGTCACGCCGGTCCGCTCGATCCTCGAGGAGCTCGTGCGCCACGGCCACGCCGGCCCCGGAGACGTCACCGTCGTCTACCGCGCCAACGACGAGTCGCAGCTCGCGCTGCGCGACGAGCTCGAGCACCTGACTGCGGTCGGCGGCCACCAGCTGCTCCTCCTCGTCGGCCCGCCCGTCGGCGGCTCCTGGCTGCCGCCCGACCACTCCGGCGGCCGGCCTGTCCCCGATGCCGAGCGCCTCGCCGAGCTCGTCCCCGACCTGCGCCGCCACGAGGCCTACCTCTGCGGCCCCGGCGGCTGGATGAACCTCGTCCACCGCAGTCTCCTCGAGGGCGGCATCCCCAAGGCCCACATCCACGACGAAAGGTTCTCCTGGTGAGGAAGGCAACGTCTGCCCTCGTCGGCCTGGCCGGCATCGTCACGCTGAGTGCGTCCTGGGCGACCGGGCTCGCACCGAAGCACGCCGCCGTCACGGGCGTCCACATCCTGTCGTCGGCCAAGGCCGGCACGCCCGTCGCCGCTGCGCCGCCGAAGCCGTCCGGCAGCTCGAAGGCCTCCGGCTCCAAGCCGGCAGCCAGCTCGAAGACGTCCAGCGGATCGAAGACGTCGGGCGGATCGAAGACGTCGGGCGCCGCTCCCAAGGCCACCACTGCGGCACCAGCGTCCGGCACCGTCGACGGCGCCGTCGTCGGGACGCAGTACGGCTCCGTGCAGGTGCGGGTCAGCTTCACGGGCAAGAAGATCACCAACGTCCACGCCCTCCAGCTGACCGACAGCTCGCGCACGTCGGTGTCCATCAGCGCCGGCGCCGCCCCGACCCTGAGGCACGAGGCGCTGGCGGCGCAGTCGGCGCAGATCGACGTCGTGAGCGGCGCCACCTACACGAGCGAGGCCTACCAGCAGAGCCTCCAGTCGGCGATCGACGCCGCCCACCTGGGCTGACGACCCCCCACGATCCGCACCCCGAGAGGGTGCCCGCGACGCGGCCCGCCGATCTTCCCCTGTGGTCGGCGGGCCGCACCTTTCCCCGCGTCGGACAGCACCCGGCACACACTCCTGACCGATGGCGTATGCCGGGTGCCGCGGTCCGCGTGCGGCGCGGGGTTCGCGAGCCGCTGCGGGTGCGTGCAGATGTCGGTGCATTCGAGGCATCCGGGACCTCGTGCTCTGTCATGATGCGCTCGCACCACCACTTCTCACAGGGGCTCCTCCATGTTCAGACGCCGGCCGTTCGCCGCTGCCCTGACGCTTGCGCTCGTCGCGCCCGTCACGGCCTTCGCCACCTCGCCCGTCGCGTCCGCGGCTCCGACCCCGACGGCGAAGAAGGTCGTGGCCAAGCACCTGCCACGACCCTCCCGTACCGGCGGCCACACCCGTGCCCACGACCCGCACACGGTCCTCGTCAAGTTCAAGACGACGGCGTCCAAGGCCAGCCGGGACCTGGCGCTCCAGCGTCGAGGAGGTCATGCCGGCGTGCAGGTCGGGGGCACGAGCTTCGTCAAGGTCACGACGAACGGTCGCGCCGAGGAGCTCGCGAGCAGGCTCGGCGCCGACCCGTCGGTCGCCGAGGTCACGCTCGACTACGTGCGCTCCGCCGCGGCCACGCCGAACGACCCGGCCTTCGGCTACGACCAGGACTACCTCAAGACCGTCCGCGTGCCGACCGCCTGGGATCGCTCGAAGGGCTCGCTCACCCAGGTCGTCGCCGTCATCGACACCGGCGTCAACGGCAAGCACCCCGACCTCGTCGGCCGCACCGTTGCCGGCTACAACGCCATCAGGAACGTCGGCATCGCCGCCGGTGCCGCGAGCGACGACAACGGCCACGGCTCGATGGTCTCGGGCATCATCGCTGCCGCGACGAACAACGGTGTGGGCATCTCGGGCGTGGCCTGGAACGCCAAGATCATGCCGGTCAAGGTCCTCGACGGCACCGGCAACGGCACCGACTCGGACGTGGCCGAGGGCGTCAACTGGGCCGTCTCCCACGGCGCGAAGATCCTCAACCTCTCGCTCGGCGGAGACGGCGACAACCCGGCACTGCATGACGCTGTGAAGAATGCCGTCGCCAAGGGTGCCGTCGTCATCGTCGCCGCAGGCAACTGGGGTGACGACGTGCCGCAGTACCCCGCGGCCTATCCCGAGGCGATCGCCGTCGGCGCCACCGACTCGACCGGCGCCCTGACGGACTTCAKCAGCTACGGCCCGTGGATCGACGTTGCCGCCCCCGGATGGGGCATCCTGTCGACGCGCCTCGCCGACACGTACTACTTCGGCGACGGCACGTCGTTCTCCGCGCCGATCGTGGCCGGCGTCGCCACCCTGATCCGCACCCAGTCGCCGGCCCTGACGCCGGCGCAGGTGCTCTCGCGGCTCAGGTCCACGGCGCGTGACGCCGGGCCCCGCGGCATCGACCCCTACTACGGTGCCGGCGTCGTCGACGCGACGAACGCGCTCGGCGGCGGCTGGGCCGCCGACTTCGCCCAGCCGGCCCCGTGGATCGGTGAGCCCAACGATGTGCCCGTGCGCGCCAAGACGCTGGACCAGGCCAACTACGGTCTCATTGACGTCGAGGGCGACGTCGACTGGTACCGCTTCACGCCGACGGCCCTGCGGGCAGCGAGCGTCACGGTGGGCCCCTCGTACAACAACGCCGACGACGCCCAGAACCTCGACCCCGTGCTCGCCGTCTACGACAAGAACCTCCGGCTCGTCGGGCAGGTCGACGCCAAGGGACCCGGCGAGAGCGAGACGCTGACGTTCCGACCATCCGGCGACGAGTACTTCTTCACGGTGCGCAACTTCAACGGCAACCGCACCGACGCGTCCTACGTCGTCGGCGTCGACTCCGCCCCCATCGGTGAGTTCGACCCGTCCGTCCTCTTCCCGGTCGCGTCCGTGGCCGGCGGCAACGTGGCACTGGGCGCCACCGCGGTCGGCGACCTCACGGGTGACGGCAGGGTCGACGCCGTGGCCACCGCGGCCGCGCCCGGCACCGGGGCGCAGCTCTTCGTCTTCGCCCAGACCAGCTCGGGGACGTTCGGCGCCGCTCGGCCTTTCGGCACCGTGGACTCCTCACTCGCCCACAACGTGGTCGTCGCCGACGTCGACCGTGACGGACGCCGGGACGTCGTCGTCGCGACGGATCTCGGCGTGCAGGTTCTCCTGCAGACGACAGCCGGCGACCTCGCACCCGCCACCCTCGTGCCTGGTACATCCGGCGTGACCTTCGTCGAGACCGCCGACCTCGACGGCGACGGTCGCACCGACCTCGTCACCTCCTCTCCTGCGGGCGTCACAGCGCTGGTGCAGCAGGTCGACGGGTCGTGGGCCGCCACGGTCGTCTCCGACACTCACGCCACGGAGCTGGAGACCGGCGACCTCGACGGCGACGCACGCCCCGACGTGGCGGCCGTCGCGGCCGACGGCGTCCGCGTGCTGCACAACACGACCACCGGGTGGACGAGCACCACTCACGTCGCCGTCGCCGGCGCCGTCCACCGCGGCATCGAGGTGGCCGACGTCAACGGCGACTCGCGTGCGGACCTCGTGGTCAGCACCGGCGAGGTCGCACCCTCGTCGCAGATCGTCGTGCTGACGCAGACGAGCACGGGTCAGCTGGCCGACCCCGTCGTACGCAGCACCACCGACTGGCCGACTTCGGTCGAGTCCGGAGACGTCGACGGCAACGGGCGACCTGACGTCATCGCCCTCCACGAGAAGTGGGGCAACGTCACGGTCGAGTTCCAAGGGCAGGACGGCACTCTCGGCGCCACGGGCTACGGGCAGACCGACACGGTCCAGGACTTCGGTCCCGGGGCGCTGGCCGTCGGCGACGTCACCGGCGATGGCAGCCCCGATGCGGTCGTCGCGACCGACAGCGGCCTCCGCCTCGTCCGCAACGGCGGCGCCTCCACGCCGGGGACGACTCAGCTGTGGGTGAGGAGCACGTCGCCCAACGACTTCGGGTCGGGGCTGACGCAGACCTACACGCCTACCGTGACGTTCGCCCGCGACGTCGTTCCCTCGAGCGTCACGACGTCGACGGTGCGGATCCTCAACGGCCGCAACGGATCCGCGGTGCCCGCCAGCGTCACGTACGACGCCGTGAAGCGCACCGCAACGGTCAGGCCGACGTCGCCGCTCTACGACAACGCTCCCTACCGGCTCACGGTCTCCGGCGTGAAGGACACGTCGGCAACGACGATGACGACGGCATACTCCTCGACGTTCCGCACGGTCGACGTGGCACCGAAGGGCGTCGGGGCGTTCAGGGCGACAGGCGCGCTGCGCGCGGCGACGCTGACGTGGACGGCGCCGGGGGTCAACGACCTCGACCGCTACATCGTCCGGATGGCCACGGGATCCACGCCGCCGGCGAACGTCACGACCGGCACCGGCGTCTACTCGGGCACGGCGCTGAGCGCGAAGGTCAACCTCGCCCAGGGCACGACGTACAGCGTCCGCATCTGGGCCAAGGACCGCTCGGGCAGGTACAGCCCGGCATCGTCGGTCAAGCTCGTCGGCACCGCGGAGACCATCGGCTCCAGCACGACGTCGCTGACCAAGGGCCGCTTCGTCACGGTGAGCAGCAAGCTGACCCGCCGCGACACCGGTGGTCCGATCTCCGGCGTCCCGGTCCAGCTCTACTGGCGCAAGGTCGGCTCGACGACGTGGAATCTCACGGCCACGCGCACGTCGAGCTCCGTGGGCACGGTCTCCTACGCCCACGCCCCCAGCGCGTCGGTCGACTACATGTGGGTCTACCGCGGGTCGAGCGCCTACGTCGGCTCGAGCAGCGCACTGCGCCGGGTCACCGTCCGCTGACGCCAGGGCGTCCGCCCCAGCCCCACTCGAGTGAGCGCCCAGCCCCACTCGAGTGAGCGCCCCGTCCCATTCGAGTGGCCCCGTTCTCACTGCAGCTGCGTGAGAACGGGGCCTTTCGACGGGCGGGGTCAGTGCACGATCGGCCTGGCGGCGCGTGGTCAGCCGGCGCGGTCAGAGCCAGCGGTAGCGGCGCTCCGGGCGACCGGTCGTGCCGTAGCGAAGGGTCACCTCGGCCTGGCCGAACGACACGAAGTGCTCGAGGTAGCGACGGGCACTGACCCGCGAGATGCCCACGGCCTCAGCACATTCCGTCGCCGACAGCGTCTCGCTCGACTCTCGGAGCGCCTTCTCGACAGCCTCCGCCGTCTCGGCGCTGAGCCCCTTCGGCAGCACGGCCACCGGACCGCGGCCGACCGGCTGCGAGGTGAACGCCGCGTCGATCTCCTCCTGCGTCAGGTCGTCACTGAGGCCGCGGGCCCGTTCGGCGGCATACGTCCGCAGGCGTTGCTCGAGGTCGGCGAAGGCGAAGGGCTTGAGCAGGTAGCCGACGACGCCCTGCCGCACCGCGCCCCGCACCGCGTCGGCCTCCTTGGCCGCGGTGATGACGAGCACGTCGCAGGTGTGCCCGGCCGCGCGTAGGCGGGTCACGACGTCGAGCCCGAACGCGTCGGGGAGGTAGAGGTCGAGGAGCACGAGATCGGGCCGGAGCGACTCGACGAGGGCCACGGCCTCGTCGCCCGTCTGGGCCGTGCCGACGACCTCGAAGCCGTCGACCCGCTCGACGAAGCCACGGTGGATGCGAGCCACCATGAAGTCGTCGTCGACGACGAGCACCGTGGTCATCGCTTCTCCTCCGCGTGCCCGATGGCGGCCTCGACGGTGAGGCGGGCGACGAACTTCGCGCCCGTCGGGGTGTTCTCCACCTCGACCTCGCCGCCCCGACGTTGGCAGATCAGGCGCGTCAGCGCCAGCCCGATGCCACGCTCGCCCGCCCGGGCCGCCTTCGTCGTGTAGCCGTGGGTGAAGACCTCCGTCACGACCTCGGGCGCGATGCCCGGCCCCGAGTCGACGACGCTGACCTCGAGCGAGCTCGCGTCCTGGCGGATCGTCAGCTCGACCCACTTGTCCGGGCCGTCGGACGACGCCGCAGCGTCGATGGCGTTGTCGACGAGGTTGCCGACGACGGCCGCGACGTCGGCCGAGTCGCGCGGGCCGACGCGACCGAGCGACGTGTCGTCGGAGACCCGCAGCTCGACGCGCCGCTCGGTCGCCTGCGCGGCCTTGGCCATGACGAGCGCCGTCACGGCGGTGTCGCGGATGCGCCGCGAGACCGTGAGGTCGAGCTGGGCACGGTGCTCGCTCACGGCGTCGACGTAGCCGACGACCTCGTCGTACTCGCCGAGCTGGATGAGCCCCGAGATCGTGTGCAGCTGGTTGGCGAACTCGTGCGCCTGGGCCCGGAGCAGCTCGGTCGTGCTGCGGAACGAGCCGATCTCGCGCTCGAGGTCGGCCAGCTCGGTGCGGTCGCGCAGGGTCGTCACCGAGCCCAGAGGCCGGCCGTCCTTGCTGACCTCCATGCGGTTCATGACGAGGACCCGTCCGCGGCGCAGGACGACCTGGTCGCGCGGCGTCGGCCGCCCACTCTCACCGGTGCCGTCACTGGTGCCGCCACCCGTGGTGACACCGTCGTCCACGGCCTCCGATGGCTCGCTCTCGTCCGTCACCCCCCGCAACACGTCACGCAGCCGTGGACCGATGGGGAGGTCGTCGAGACGCATCCCCACGGCATGCTCCGGCAGATCGAGCAGACGCTGGGCGACGTTGTTGACCAACGTGATCCGCTCGTTCGTGTCGAGCGCCACGACACCCTCGGCGAGCCCGAAGAGCATCGCCTCCCGACTCTCGGCGAGGCCCGTGATCTCGGCCGGCTCGAGCCCGAGCGTCTGCCGCTTGATCCGCCGGGCGAGCAGCCACGAGCCCACGCCTCCGAGCACGAGGGCGATGCCCAGATAGGTCGGAAGGTACGACGAGGCCCCTTGGAGGCGGTCGAGGGCGGACGGCATACGCACGGCGACCATGACGGTGCCGAGCTGGGCCCCCACCGGCAGAACGGCGGGTCCAGTCGCAGGCGGGTCGTAGAGAAGTGGGCTCTGCGCGACGAGCATCCGCTCGCCCTGGACGTCCATGACGCCCGTCCAGCTCGCCCCCTCACCGACGGCCGGCGCGCCGAGCGGGATGCGGGTCTTGTCGATCGTCGGGTCCGACGACACCCGGGCGACCTCGTCGGCGTCGGCCAACGTCACCGATGTGACGTCGTACTGGGTCACGATGGACTGGGTGATGGTGGGCAGGACGTTGACGACGCCGCCGGGGCTCATCTCCGCGCGCACGATCGGTGTGCTGGCGACCTGCTCGGCGATAGCCGCGATGCGCCGGCCCTCGGTGCGCGTGAACGTCGACTCCGACTGCGCGAGGGACACCAGTGCGACGGTGACGAGCACACCGAGCAGGATGACCATCTGCACGACGAGCAGCTGCCCGGCGAGGGAGAGGCGACCGAAGCGGCCCGGTCTCTGCGTGACCAAAACGAACTCAACCTTCATTGCTGACACAAGGGCGACACGGCGTCGTGGCGCAGGCCACGATCATGCCGTTCCAGCCACAGAACGCGAAAGAGACCTCAACGATGAGCACTCGTACCCCCGCCCGCAGGTCCGTCCTGCTCGGCGTCACCGTCGGCGTCACCGCCCTGGCCCTCTCGGCCTGCGGAGCCACCGCCAAGAAGGACGACGCCCCCACCGGCGCGGCCGGCGGCTCCCCCGCCAGCAACCTCCAGATCATGGTCCCCAACGCCCCCGGCGGCGGCTACGACACGACCGCCCGCACCGCGGCGAAGGTCATGGAGGCCGCCAAGATCACCAGCGCGATCCAGGTCTTCAACCTCCCGGGCGCCGGCGGCACCGTGGGCCTGCAGCGCACGGTCAACGAGAAGGGCAACGGCAAGCTCGCCATGCAGATGGGGCTCGGCGTCGTCGGCGCGGCCTACACGCAGAAGAGCCAGGCCACGCTCAACGACACCACCCCGATCGCCAAGCTGATCGAGGAGGCCGGCGCGATCGTCGTGCCGAAGGACTCGCCCTACCAGGACGTCAACGCGCTCGTCGCGGCGTGGAAGGCCGACCCGAAGAAGGTCAACGTCGGCGGCGGCTCGTCCCCGGGCGGACCCGACCACCTGCTCCCGATGCAGCTGGCCAAGGCGGTCGGCATTGATCCCAAGACCGTCAGCTACATCGGCTTCGACGGCGGCGGCGAGCTGCTCCCGGCCCTCATCGGCAACAAGATCTCCTTCGGTGCCAGCGGCTTCGGCGAGTTCCTCGACCAGGTCAAGGCCGGCCAGGTCAAGGTCCTCGCGGTCACGAGCGAGAAGCGCATCGACGCCCTCCCCGACGTGCCGACCCTCAAGGAGTCCGGCATCGACCTCGTCTTCACCAACTGGCGCGGCATCGTGGCCCCTCCCGGCATCTCCGACGCCGACAAGGCCACGTGGATCGACGCGCTGACGAAGATGCACGCCTCGCAGGGCTGGAAGGACGAGATGGAGAAGCGCGGCTGGACCGACGCCTTCGTCACCGGTGACGCGTTCGGCACCTTCCTCAAGGAGCAGGACGCCTCGGTCGCCGAGATCCTCACCACCCTCGGACTGGCCAGCTGACCATGTCGGACCACACCCCCGACCCCACGCGCGACGCGCCCGCCGGTGCTGTGACCAGCACCGGCGGCACGTCCGCCGTCATGTCCGACGGGGTGGCCGCGCAGGGCCGCGGGGATCGCGCGCAGTACGGCATGTGCGCGTTCCTCGCGGTCCTCGGCGGGCTGCTGCTCTTCGACGCCGCCCGCATCGGCCACGCGACGAGCAGCAACGACCCCGTGGGTCCCCGTCCCGTGCCGATCATCCTCGGCATCCTGCTGCTCGTGACCGCCGTCCTGTATGCCGTCGACGTCTACCGCGGCGGGGTCGGCAGCGCCGAGGAGGGCGAGGACGTCGACCTCTCGACCGGCTCGGACTGGAAGACCCTGGGCCTGCTCGCCGCCTTCTTCGTCCTCAACGCCGTGCTCATCGAGCCGCTCGGCTGGGTCATCAGCGGCACCATCCTCTTCGCCGGCTCGGCCTTCGCCCTCGGCAACCGCCACCACGTGCGCGGTCTGCTCTTCGGCCTGGGCCTCGCGCTCGCCACCTTCTACGCCTTCGCCATCGGGCTCGACGTCAACCTGCCCGCCGGCGTGCTGCAAGGAATCCTCTGATGGACAACTTCGCCAACCTCATCGACGGGTTCGGGCACGTCCTGACCCCGATGAACCTGCTCTTCGCCCTCATCGGCGTCACCATCGGCACCGCCGTCGGCGTCCTCCCGGGCATCGGCCCGGCCATGACCGTCGCGCTGCTCCTGCCCGTCACCTACGGCCTCGAGCCGACCCAGGCCCTCATCATGTTCGCCGGCATCTTCTACGGCGGCATGTACGGCGGCTCGACGACCTCGATCCTGCTCAACACGCCCGGTGAGTCCTCGTCGGTCGTCACGGCCATCGAGGGCAACAAGATGGCCAAGGCCGGCAGGGCCGCGCAGGCGCTCGCGACCGCCGCCATCGGGTCCTTCGTCGCCGGCACGATCGGCACGCTGCTGCTCGCGCTCGTCATGCCGCAGGTCGTGAAGTTCGCGGTCAGCCTCGGTGCCCCCGAATACTTCGCGATCATGCTGCTGGCCTTCGCCGGCGCGAGCGCCGTGCTCGGCAGCTCACGCATCCGCGGCTTCGCGGCCCTGCTCATCGGCCTCGCCATCGGGCTCATCGGCATCGACAAGGTGACGGGCCAGCAGCGCATGACCTTCGGGACCGCGCAGCTCGCCGACGGCATCGACGTCGTCGTCGTCGCGGTCGGCATCTTCGCCGTCGGCGAGGCGCTCTGGGTCGCGGCCCACCTGCGGCGCAAGGCCGCCGGCGTCATCCCGGTCGGCCGTCCGTGGATGGGCCGGGACGACTGGGGCCGCTCGTGGAAGCCGTGGCTGCGCGGCACCGCCTTCGGCTTCCCGTTCGGCGCCCTCCCCGCCGGTGGCGCCGAGATCCCGACCTTCCTGTCCTACATGACCGAGCGCAAGCTCTCGAAGCGACCGGAGGAGTTCGGCAAGGGCGCCATCGAGGGCGTCGCCGGACCCGAGGCCGCCAACAACGCCTCGGCCGCCGGCACCCTGGTCCCGATGCTCGCGCTCGGCCTGCCGACCAACGCGACGGCCGCGATCATGCTGGCCGCGCTGCAGGGCTGGGGCCTCGAGCCGGGGCCGCTGCTCATGGAGAAGCAGCCGGTGCTCGTCTGGACGCTCATCGCCAGCCTCTTCGTCGGCAACACGATGCTGCTGCTGCTCAACCTGCCGCTCGCCCCGGCCTGGGCCAAGCTGCTCCAGATCCCGCGTCCCTACCTCTACGCCGGCATCCTCTTCTTCGCCTCCATGGGGGCGTATGCCGTCAACGCCCAGCCGTTCGACCTGCTCCTGCTGCTCGCGCTGGGCATGGTCGGCTTCGCGCTGCGCCGCTTCGGGCTGCCGGTGCTGCCGCTCATCATCGGCGTCATCCTCGGACCGCTCGCCGAGCTGCAGGGGCGGCGCTCGCTCCAGCTCTCGGGCGGCGACCTCAGCGGTCTCGTCGGCGGCCCCGTCGCCTGGGTCTGCTTCGCGATCATCGCCCTCGTGCTGATCTGGCCGCTCGTCGGCAAGCTGACCGGCCGGGGTCGCGGACGCGGCCGGGGCGGCGACGGCCCCGGCGCAGACGCCCCCGCGACGAAGGAGGTCATGGCATGACGATCCTCGTCGGCTACATCCCGACGTCGCAGGGCGAGGCGGCCCTCGCGGCCGCGATCGCCGAGGCCAAGGCGCACGACGAGTCGGTGCTCGTCATCAACATGTCCCGAGACGACAAGCTCGTCGACGCGCACCGCGCCGAGGGCTCGGACCTCGACCGGCTCGACGCCGACCTCGCCGAGTCCGGGGTCACGCACGAGGTACGTCGCATCGAGCACGGCACCGACCCGGCCGACCAGCTCCTCGAGCTCGTCGACCGGGAGCAGCCGCGGATGCTCGTCATCGGCATCCGGCACCGCAGCGCCGTCGGCAAGCTGCTGCTCGGCTCGACCGCGCAGCGCCTGCTCCTCGACGCCACCTGCCCGGTCCTGGCCGTCAAGGCGGACTGAGCGACCCGGCATACGCCCCCGTTCGAGGTGATACCGGCAGCCACGGTGCTGCCGGTATCACCTCGAGGCGCGCCCGGCCCCTGACGGTTCGAGGTGATGGCGCGCGCCACCTCGGTGCCGACATCACCTCGAACCCGGGACGGGTCAGGCGGGGGCTCGGGAGACGGCAACGTGGCGGGCGACCTCGGCGAAGCCGGCGCGCTGGTAGAGCCCGATCGCGGGCCCGCCCTCCTCGGCGACGATGACGAGCCGCCCGACGGCCGGGTCCTCGAGCGCCCACTCCCCTGCGGCACGCACGAGCGCCCCGGCGATGCCGCGCCGGCGGTGGCTCTCGAGGGTGACGACGTCCTGGTAGCGGGCGAGGTCGCCGAGCCGCACGATGCCGAGGTTCGCAACGAGCCGGTCGCCGTCGAAGGCCCCGAACCACCGCGCCCGCCCCGACTCGACGAGCCCGCGTTGCGCCGCCGCCCGCCGCCGTTCGAAGACGAGACGCGCGTCGCGCCGGTCCTCGGGGGTGTCGCTCCCGCCGACGTCGGCCGACTGCTCCCAGTCGTCGTCGGACTCGAGCGGCGTGAGCCGTATGCCGTCGGGTGCGTCGGCGGGAGCCGGCACCGACGTCGTGGCGAGGTCGACGTCGACCTCGACGTCCCAGCCGTGCGCGGCCTAGGCCTCGGTGTCACCGCCGTCGTGCGTGAAGGCGATCGCTCGGTGGTGGGCGTCCGGGAGCTCCTCCTCGAAGCGTGCGGTCCAGCGCTCGATCTCGTCCGAACGGACCGCGGAGGGCACGAGCAGGAAGTTGCCCCACCAGAAGGTCGGGTTGGCCTCGGTGCGCACGACGAGGTGGTCGCCGAGGTCGGTGACGGTCGCTCCCTGGAGGCGGAGCAGGTCGAGGTCGGTGGTCAGCCCGGGACTGTCGATGCGCACCCCCCGATCCTTCCACCGTCGAAAGGCCACACCGACGAACTTCGGCCTTTCGACGGTGGCGGGGCAGGCGAGTCAGCCGGCGACGCAGGCGCCGGTGTCGACCTCGGCCCCCGCGGACCTGGCCTCGTCGAGCACCGGCTTGGCCTCGGCGAGCGTCAACGCGTAGCCGGTCGAGTCGTCCTCGAGCGACTTGGCGAAGATGACACCGACGACCCGGCCCTCGGCGTCGAGCAGGGGGCCGCCGGAGTTGCCCGGCTGCACGGTCGAGGCGAGCGAGTAGATCTCGCGGATGACGCGCTCGCTGCCGTAGACGTCGAGCCCGCGGGCCTCGAGCTGGGCCCGGACACGGGCGGACACGACCCGGTAGGGGCCGTCAAGCGGGTAGCCCGGCACCGCAGCCGAGTCGCCGCGCTTCAGCTCACCGCCGAGCGGGAGCGCCGGCAGAGCCAGGCCCGGCACGCTGAGCACGGCGAGGTCCCGACGCGCGTCGAAGACGATGACGCGCGCGCGCAGCGTCTGGTCAGCGCTCTCGACCCGCACCTCGTCGGCGCCGGCGACGACGTGGGCATTGGTGACGATGCGGCCCGGCGAGAGCACCCAGCCGGTGCCCTCCTGGCCGCGCTGGCACGACTGGGACTGGGTCGTCACCTTGACGACGGACCGGCCGGCCGCGCGGATCGCCGCCGACTGCGCGACAGCGGGGTCGGGGTCCTGCACCGGCGTGATCGGCTCGGGTGCCAGATCGCCGAACACCTGCGGGAAGCCCTGGCTCGACAGGAAGCCGCGGAAGCTCGCGAAGACCTGGCCGGTCTGCTCGGGGACGACGGAGTTGACGACCTGCAGCACCTTCGAGTCGGCCATCGCCTTGGACAGCGCCGGGTTGCCGGCCGTGCGCAGCGCACCGCCGATGAACCAGATGATGAGGCTGGCGGCGACCATGACGACGATGCCACCGAGGACCGAGTCGACCTGACGCAGCGAGGTCTGGCCGACGCGGCGCCGGATCCGTGCCCCGAGGAGGCTGCCGAGGTACTGGCCGAGCCACCCGAACGCGACGACACCGAGGATGAGCACGAGCACCCGGGTGCGGTCGTTGTCGGCAACCGACTGCCACCGTGCCAGCATCTCGGGCAGCTGCCACACCGCGAACATCGCGAAGGCGAAGAAGCCGACGAGCGAGAAGACGCTCTGGATCAGCCCCTGCCGGTAGCCGGAGTAGCCGTACGCCAGCAGGAGCAGGACCAGGGCGATGTCGAGCACGACACTGCCGGTCATGACCGCCTCCCTCCGAGGTAGCGCTCGGGGAGCTCGCGCCGGATCTCAGGATCCCACGGCCGGGAGAGTCCGCCGAGCTCGAGGACGCTGCTGACGAGCCCGGCGGTGAAGCCCCACAGGAGCAGGTGGTCGAGGTCGAAGCCCGGTCCGACGTAGCCCGAGGGATGCGTCACCGAGAAGCGGGTGGCCGGGTCGACGAGGTGCGAGACGGGTACCGAGAGCACGTCGTGCACCTCTGCCGGGTCGCGGACCCCGATCGGCGAGGGCTGCGCCCACCAGCCGAGCACCGGCGCGACGACGAACTGGGCCGGAGCGAGGAAGAGCGAGGGCAGCTGGGCGACGACGTCGACCCCAGCCGGGTCGATGCCCGTCTCCTCCTCGGCCTCGCGCAGCGCGGTGGCGACGAGGTCGTCGTCCCCGGGGTCGCGGGAGCCGCCCGGGAAGGCGATCTGGGCCGGCTGGGTGCGCATCGTGTGCGAGCGCTCGATGAGCACGACGTGCTCGCCGTCGTCGTCGGCGCCGGCGGGTGGGGGGCCGAAGAGGATGAGGACCGCCGACTCGCGGCCGCCCTCCTCCGGCGGCAGGAAGCGGGAGAACCACTCGGGCGCGACCTCCTCGAGGCGCACCGCGAGCTCGTCCATCCACGCCGGACGCGGCACGGTCCCCGCCCCGGGCGTCGGGGAGGGCTCGATGGAACCCGACCTGCCGGCATACGCGATCCGGCTGAGCGTGTGGGTCACTTCGGCGCCAGCTCGTACTTCAGGAGCTTCGCCGCCTTGTCGGGGTCGGTCTCGCCGGCGCCGTAGCTGGGGCACCAGCGCGCGACCGGGCACGCCCCGCAGGCCGGCTTCTTCGCGTGGCACGTGCGGCGGCCGTGGAAGATGACGACGTGGCTGAGCATCGTCCAGTCCTTGCGCATGAAGAGCGCGCCGACCTCGTGCTCGACCTTGACCGGGTCCTCCTCCTCGGTCCAGCCGAAGCGGCGGGCGAGGCGGCCGAAGTGGGTGTCGACGGTGATGCCGGGGACGCCGAAGGCGTTGCCGAGCACGACGTTGGCCGTCTTGCGGCCCACACCCGGGAGCGTCACGAGGTCCTTGAGGCGCGGCGGCACCTCGCCGTCGAAACGCTCGACGAGGGCGATCCCGAGCTTGATGAGCGAGTCGGTCTTGGCGCGGTAGAAGCCGGTCGGCTGGATGATCGTCTCGAGCTCGGTGCGGTCGGCGTTCGCGTAGTCGGCGGCCGTCGGGTACTTCGCGAAGACGATCGGCGTCACCTTGTTGACCCCGACGTCGGTCGTCTGCGCCGACAGGATCGTCGCGACGAGCAGCTCGAGGGGTGTGCTGAAGTCGAGCTCGCAGTGGGCGTACGGGTAGCGCTCATGGAGGGAGCGGTACATCTTCCGGGCGCGCCGGGTCCGCGCCACAGGGGTCTCGTCGTCGATCACGAGGGCTCGGGGGGACACGGACGACACTGTATGCCGCCCCGCTGTCACCCGCTGTCCGCCTCCGTGGGGCGGTCGGTCGGGCGCGTTCGTCCAGGGTTTGGTGCGGTTGCGTCCGGGGCGCGTCCAAGGTTTCGCGCGAAGCGAACCAGAGGTGGGTACGTCCTGCATGCACAGGAGGAGTCCGACATGTCAACCGAAACGCGCACCCAAGCCCCAACGCCCACAACGGCGCCCGGGCTGCTCGCCCCCGACGAGCGGCACGGGCTCGAGACGACCCTCGACCTGCTGGCCGGGATGGAGCTCGCCCACGCCTCCGACGACGACGTCGTCCGGGCCCTCGAGCTCATGGTCACCCATGCCGAGTTCCCCTGCCTCGGGGCCAAGTCCGTCTTCCGCCGCGGCAGCGTCGCGCATGTCGTCCTCGACGACATGTCCGGCCCGGACGTCCCGACGCAGCTGCTGGAGCGGCTCGCCGCCTTCGCCGGGTCCATCGAGGGCGAGAGCGGCTTCCACTCCTTCATCGCGACCTTCCGAGGGCCCCTACCCACCGACGAGGCCGGGTTCGAGGCGTCCCTCTTCGGGCTCCTCCAGCGGCTCCACGACGCCGACGACAGTTCGTGGGCGGACGGCGTGGGCTCGGACCCCAACGACCCGCACTTCGCCTTCTCCGCCGGCGGCACGGCGTACTTCATCGTCGGTCTGCACCCGGCCGCCTCGCGGGTGGCCCGGCGCGCGCCGCTACCCACCCTCGTCTTCAACCCGCACGACCAGTTCGAGGAGCTGCGGGCCGAGGGACGCTTCGACGGCATGCGCACGACGATCCGGCGGCGCGACGAGGACCTCCAGGGCYTCGTCAACCCGATGGTCGCCGACCACGGCGACAGCAGCGAGGCCATGCAGTACTCCGGGCGGCATCACCAGAGCGGCTGGGAGCCACCCCTCGACGTCCACGACGCCGACTAGACGCACGCACGACCCGACGACCCGACACACGACCGAGGACCACAGGGGAGCAAGGATGACGATCTCGCAGGACGCCCGACTCATGACGGACCGACTGTTCGGCCCCGGCGGCCCGGTGCTGCAACCGGCCGGCGACTACCGTGACGGCATGGACCTGACCCGGCTCGCCCCCCAGACCGGAGCCGCCTTCGTCCTCAGGGCCGGGCAGCGACTCACCGTCATCGACCCGACCGGCGAGCAGGTCAGCGACTTCTTCGCCGTCATGGACGACGACCGCGACGAGTGGTTCAGCTCGGGCCGCACCATCGACTACGCCAACTCGACCGCCGTGACGACCGGCAGCGTGCTCTACAGCAACCGGAGCAGGCCGATGGCGACCGTCGTCGAGGACACGTGCGGGCACCACGACATCCTGCTGACGCCGTGCTCGCAGCAGACCTTCGACCTGCTCTACCCCGAGTTCGAGGGCGCCTACCACCCGAGCTGCTTCGAGAACCTCGCGACGACCATGGCGGCCTTCGGCGTCGAGCCCGACCGCATCTCGACGACGCTCAACATCTTCATGAACGTGTGGAACGAGCGCGACGGCGAGCTGCACATCGACCCGCCGACCTCGAAGGCGGGTGACCGCTTCGTCCTGCGTGCCGAGGCCGACCTCGTCGTCGGCCTGACCGCCTGCTCGGCCGAGAAGTCCAACAACGGGGTCTGCAAGCCGATCGACTACCGCATCGACGACTGAGACGCGCGGCCCGAAACCCCTGTGGTGGCAGGGCGACGGCGGAGCCGACGTGGCACACTGACCCCGTGGATCTCGACGTGGTGAGGCGTGCGCCCCTGTTCAAGGCTCTGGACGACGAGGCGGCCTCCGCGCTGCAGTCGGAGATGAGCCGGTCGCACATGGAGCGCGGCGACGTGCTCTTCCACGAGGGAGACCGGGGCGACACGCTCTACGTCATCGCCGAGGGCAAGATCAAGCTCGGCCGCACGAGCCCCGACGGACGCGAGAACCTCGTCGCCATCCTCGGCCCGGGCGAGATGTTCGGCGAGCTCAGCCTCTTCGACCCGGGCCCGCGCACCATGACGGCCACGGCCGTCGCCGAGACGCAGCTCCTCGGCCTCGGCAACGACTCCCTCACGGCGATCCTCACCGGCCGCCCCGAGGTCTCCAAGGCCCTGCTCGCGGCGCTCGCGCAGCGCCTGCGCCGCACCAACGCCCACCTCGCCGACCTCGTCTTCACCGACGTCCCCGGTCGCGTCGCCAAGGCGCTGCTCGACCTGTCCGAGCGCTTCGGCCGCCCCGTGGAGGGCGGCATCATGGTCTCCCACGACCTGACCCAGGAGGAGCTCGCGCAGCTCGTCGGCGCCTCCCGCGAGACGGTCAACAAGGCGCTCGCGGACTTCGCGACGCGCGGCTGGCTGCGGCTCGAGGCGCGCGCCGTGCTCCTGCAGGACGTCGAGCGGCTCAAGCGCCGCGCTCGCTGACTCGCGCCTCCCACCCGGTTGAGGTGGACACGCGGGCAGATCGCCTCGCCGAAAACCTCAACCGCTGAAGGACCAGCCGTCCGGACCGTTGAGCACGACGCGGTCGGCCCCGCCGGTGGCCAGGACGAGCGCCGCGTTGACGTCGTCGTTGCGGGCCACCCAGGCCTCGGCCTCGGCCGGCGCCTTGCCGAACCGGACGTGGCGCTCGACGAGCCGCGACCGTCGCAGGACGTCGTCCCCCGACACGAACCAGACCTCGGCGAGCTGGGCCCTGGCCCGCGCCCACCGCTCCTCGGGGAGCAGCAGGTAGTTGCCCTCGGTGACGACGAGGCGGGCGGCCGGAGGCACGACCGTGGCCGCCGCGATCGGCTGCTCGAGCGTCCGCTCGAAGCCGGCGCGTAGACCCACGAGTCGGGCTGCTCGACGAGACGACGCAACAGGGCGGCATACCCGTCGGCGTCGAAGGTGTCCGGCGCGCCCTTGCGCGACCGCGAGCCGAGCCGGTCGAGCTGGGCGTCAGCGAGGTGGAAGCCGTCCATCGGCACGTGGGCGACCCAGTCCGCACCCTTGCGAGCCGCGACGGCCTCGACCAGCGCCACCGCGAGGGTCGACTTGCCCGCCCCCGGCGCGCCGGCGATGCCGAGCACGACCCGGCGGCGGTCGCCCACGAGCGCCACCGCGGCAGCCATGAGCTCCTCGATGCCGTGCACGGTCGGAGTCTCCCACCTCGTCACGGGTGGGTGCGGAGGTACTCGAGCTGCGCCTGCACCGACAGCTCCGCCGCCGGCCAGACGCTGCGGGGCACGTCGGCGTAGACCTCCTCGACGACCGCGTATGCCGTCTGCGCACCTCGGGTGACCGCGTCGCGCACCTGCCCCAGCCGTTCGGCGCGGTGCCTGAGGTAGAAGGTCACGGTGGCGGCCGCGTCGGCGACGAACGGCCCGTGGCCCGGGAGCAGGCTCGTGACGTCACCGGCCCGGGTCAGGGCCTCGATGCGGTCGAGGGAGGCGAGGTAGGCCTCGAGGCTGCCGTCAGGCCAGGCGACGACGGTCGTGCCGCGTCCGAGGATCGTGTCGCCGGTGAGCAGGGTGTTGTCGGCGGGGAGGACGAACGAGAAGGAGTCGCTCGTGTGTCCGGGCGTCTCCACGGCCAGGATCTCGAGCCCGCCGACCGTGATGGCCTCGCCGGCCCACAGGTCGTCGTGCCCGCGCCCGAAGGCCCGCACCGGGGCGCCGGTCAGCTCGTGGAACCGGTCGGCGCTCTCGGCGTGGTCGTCGTGCCCGTGGGTGAGGAGGGTCAGCGCGACCCGGCGGCCGGATTCGGCGACGCGACGCAGGACGTGCTGGAGGTGGTGCTCGTCGAGCGGGCCCGGGTCGACGACGACGACCTCGTCAGAGCCCGGCTCCGCGAGCAGCCACGTGTTCGTGCCGTCGAGGGTCATCGGCGACGGGTTGGGGCAGAGCACGCACTCGGCGCGCTCGCTCGTGATGCCGCCGTGCCAGCCGGGGTCGGCCGCGGCGCCGATCACCGCGACACGTCCCGGGGCCGGCCCGACGACGTCACCGGGCTCATCGTTCGACGATCTCCATGGCCGGCCCGCCGGGGCCGTCGACGACCTCCGGCATGATGAGCGGAAGGTGCTCACTGTGCACGACCACGTCTGCGGCAGAAGGCGCGTCGCGGATCTCCTCCACGCACACGACCGTCGGGGGCAGCATGAGAGCCGACCCGGCGGCATACGCCCTCAGCAGCTCGGAGGGCACCACCCACGTGGCCTGGTCGGCCTCGGTGGTCTCGCCGTCGGCCACCTGGAGCGGCGGCATGAGCGCGGCGAAGAACCACGTGTCGTAGCGGCGCGGCTCGAAGACCGGGGTCAGCCAGTGCGCCTTGGCGACGATGAGGTCGGAGCGCAGGACGAGCCCCTTGTCGCGGAGGACGTCGGCCAGCGAGAGCCGGCGGTCGACGAGCGCGAGGCGGATGTCGAGCCACTCGGGGCCGTCGACCATGGCGAGCGGTCCGCTCGCCGACGGGCTCGCCAGGAGCACGCCGCATTCCTCGAAGACCTCGCGGATCGCGGCCGCGACGTACATCTGGGCCTCCGAGGGCGAGCAGCCGAGCCGGTCGGCCCACTCGGACGGAGAGGGACCCGCCCACGGCAGGCCGATCTCGCCGTCGCGGTCGTCGACGGAACCGCCGGGGAAGACCATCATGCTCGGCGCGAACTCCATCTCGGAGACGCGCCGCAGCATGAAGACCTCGGGTCCGTCCACGCCGCCGGCGCTGTCACGCACGAGCATGACGGTGCTGGCGCGGCGGGGTTCGGCCTCGTCCCAGCGCTCCCCCGCGAGCCAGCGGGTCGCGGTGTCGGAGATGCCGGGCGTCGTGGTCAGGGGGAACCGGCGACCCACGGCGCCGGTCACTTGGCGCTCACCTGCCGTCATCGTGGCATCACCCGCACTCACCGGGCGACGGAGACGATGACCTCGACCTCGACGGGTGCGTCCAACGGGAGCGCAGCGACACCGACGGCCGAACGGGCATGGATCCCCTTGTCACCAAACGCCTTGACGAGCAGCTCGCTCGCGCCGTTGATGACCCCGGGCTGGCCGGTGAAGCCCGGGTCGGAGGCGACGAAACCGACGACCTTGACGACACGGGTCACCGTGTCGAGGTCGCCGATCTCGGACTTGATCGCCGCGATCGCGTTGAGGGCACACGTCTCGGCGAGGGACTTTGCGGTCTCGGCGTCCACCTCGGCGCCGACCTTGCCGGTCGCGGCGAGGGAACCGTCGACCATAGGCAGCTGACCAGAGGTGAACACGAGGTCGCCCTCACGGACGACGGGGACGTAGGCGGCGACGGGCGGCACGACCTCGGGCACGGTGAGGCCGAGCTCGGACAGGCGGTCTTCGACTGCAGACATGGTGCGGTGACTCCTCAGGACTTCGGGCGCTTAAAGTAGGCGACGAGGCTCGTGCCGTCGGGACCGTTGACGATCTGGACGAGCTCCCACCCGTCCGCCCCGAAGTTGTCGAGGATCTGCTTGGTGTTGTGGATCAGAAGCGGTGCGGTGAGGTATTCCCACTGGGTCATGGCCATCACCCTACTCAGTGTCACCACGGCTCTCTCGGGGTGCGTCGGTGGCGCGGGTGACACCATGACGCCCATGACGCGCAGCCCCTCGACGACGTCCCCCGCGAGCGCCTCGACGCGCTCCTACGGCAGCGACCCCGCGCAGGTCTACGACGTCATCCCGCCGGCGTCGGGTGCGCCTGCGGCGAGGGGCACCGTCGTCGTCGTCCACGGCGGGTTCTGGCGGGCGCAGTACGACCGCGAGCACGCGCTCCCCGAGGCCCGCGCCTTCGCGGCGGCGGGCTACCACGTGGTGCTGGCGGAGTACCGCCGAGTCGGTATGCCGGGTGGCGGCGTCCCCGGGACCCTCGACGACGTGCGCGACCTCGTCGCGTCGATCGCGTCGCAGCCTGACCTGCCGAAGTCGCTCGTCCTCGTCGGCCACTCCGCCGGCGGGCACCTCGTCACGTGGGCGGCGGGCCAGCCGTGGGCGTCGGAGCGCGGCATCGCCGGTGTGGTCTCGCTGGCCGGGGTCGTCGACCTCGGTGCCGCGGACCGGCTGCACCTCGGGTCCGACGCCACGCGTGACTTCGTCGGGTCGGGACCGGGCACGGCGGCGTGGACCTCGGCCGACCCGATGTCGACGCTGCCTCCGAAGGTGCCGGTGCGGCTCGTCAACGGGGCCGACGACGACACCGTGCCGCTGGGCGTGGCCGATGACTACGTCGCGAGGGCCAAGGCCGCCGGCGGCGACGTGACCGAGCAGGTCGTGCCCGGAGCCGACCACTTCGCCGTCATCGACCCGACGACGCCCGCCTTCACGGCCGTCCAGGCGGCAGTAGCCACCCTCCTCCCACCCAGTTGAGGTAAACCCGCCGCCGTTTCCGCGGCGTGGATACCTCAAACGCGGCGTCGTCCACATCCGGTCGCACCGGCTCGGAGTTGTCCCCAGGCTGGTTCGCCGACCGCCCCCGGCGACCCGCGCGGCTGCAGGGTCGGGTGATGAGATCCACCCGGCGCCGTGAGAGGGCCCGCGTCGTCGACGCCGCAGACCTCGGCGTGGTCTCTCGCGCCTCGCTGCGAGCACACGGGATCAGTGCCGCCGACGTGCGGGCAGAGGTCAGGGCCCACCGCTGGACGACGCACGGCCTGCAGACGGTGGCCCTGCACACCCGACCACTCGGTCAGGAGGAGCTGCAGTGGCGCGCGGTCTGGGAGACCGGCGCCGACGTCGCGGCCCTCGATGGCGTGACCGCTCTACTCGCGGCCGGGATGAAAGGCTACTGCGACGATCGCATCCATCTCTCCGTCGTCCACTCCCACACGGTCAAGCGACTACCGGGGGTTCGAGTGCACAAGATCACGCGCCGCCACGACCGCGAGCTCGAGCCACACGGCATACCCCGAGTTCGGCCGGCCGTGGCCGCGATCCGGGCCGCTCACTGGGCCGACTCGGATCGGCAGGCCGCCTTGCTGCTGGTCCTGCCGACGCAGCAGGGGCTCGTTCGGGCGTCAGATCTGCTGGAGACGGCGCGGACGATCCGCGGGCGTCGACGGCGCGCCTTCGTGGGTGGAGTCGTCAAGGACATCGCGCTCGGTGCGCAGTCGTTGGGCGAGCTCGACTTCGCCCGACTCTGCCGTGCCCGGGGGCTCCCCGAACCGGACCGGCAGGTCGTACGCCGGGGACCGAAGGGCCGGATCTACCTCGACGTCCGCTGGCGCTGCGGGGTCGTCGTCGAGATCGACGGCATCCAGCACACGTGGGGCCTCGTACCCGTCCTCGATGCTCTGCGCCAGAACGGCGTGACGCTCTCGCGCGACACGGTGCTGCGCATCCCCAACATCGGGCTGCGCCTGCACGAGAACGCCTTCATGGACCAGGTGGCGCAGGCGTTGCAGCAACGCGGCGCTTTGAGGTGATGCGGTCGACGAATTGGCGGCGTGTTCACCTCTAACCGGGGCGCGTCCGGGCGCGCCCTAAGGTGGAGGGGTGACGACCGGCCCCACCGACCCCTCCTGGGCGCGAGCGCGGCTGCACGTCGTCACCGGCAAGGGCGGCACGGGCAAGACGACCGTCGCCTCGGCCATCGCGCTGGCCCTCGCGTCGGCCCACGCTCACGTGCTGCTCACCGAGGTCGAGGGCCGGCAAGGCATCAGCCAGACCTTCGACGTCCCCCCGCTCGGCACCGACGAGACCCGCATCGTGCGCCTGCCCGGCGGCGGCGAGGTCGTCGGCCTGGCCATCGAGCCCAAGGCCGCGCTCCTCGAGTACCTCCAGCTCTTCTACAAGCTCGGCCGCGCCGGCAAGCTCCTCGAGAAGTTCGGCGCCATCGACTTCGCGACGACCATCGCCCCCGGCGTCCGGGACGTCCTGCTCATCGGCAAGATCTACGAGGCCAACCGCCGCCGCCGGGACGGCAAGCACAAGGGCGACGCACCCCCTGTCTACGACGGCATCGTCCTCGACGCGCCGCCGACCGGACGCATCGGACGCTTCCTCTCGGTCAACTCCGAGGTGGCCGACCTCGCCCGCGTCGGACCGATCGCCTCGCAGGCCGGCTCGATCACCCGCCTGCTCGAGTCCGAGCAGACCGTCGTCCACCTCGTGACCCTCCTCGAGGAGATGCCCGTGCAGGAGACCCTCGAGGCCATCGCCGACCTCCGGGCCAAGGGCCTGCACCCGGGCGCGATCATCGTCAACATGGTGCGCGAGCCGCTCCTCGACGACACGGCGCTCGAGCAGGCGCGCGCGGGCCGGCTGCACAAGCCGTCGATCCGCACCCAGCTCGGCGAGGCCGGCGTCAAGGCCACACCGGAGCTCGTCGACGGCCTGCTCGAGGAGGCCCGCGACCACGCGCAGCGGATCGACCTCGAGCGCGAGCAGCTCGCACTCCTCGAGGCCACCGGCCTGCCGATCGCCGAGCTGCCCGCACTCCCGGGCGGCGTCGACTCGGGCTCGGTCCGCGAGCTCGCCGACCTCCTCGTCCCGCTCTTCGTCCACCGCGCCGGCGCCCCCACCGGGACCGAGCAGGCCCACGCATGAGCCCCGGACCCGTCTCGACCAAGGCGCCCGTCCTCGACATCGACGCCCTCATCGACGACCCGGCGACGCAGATCGTCGTGTGCTGCGGTTYCGGCGGCGTCGGCAAGACCACGACCGCCGCCGCCCTCGGCCTCCGCGCCGCCGAGTCGGGCCGCAAGGTCGTCGTCCTGACGATCGACCCCGCCCGCCGCCTGGCCCAGTCGCTCGGGCTCACCGAGCTCGACAACACCCCTCGGCCGGTCACCGACATCGACACGGCGGCCGGCGGCAGCCTCCACGCGATGATGCTCGACATGAAGCGGACCTTCGACGAGGTCGTCATCGCCCACTCCGAGCCGGGCAAGGCCGAGCAGATCCTCGCCAACCCCTTCTACCAGGCCGTGAGCAGCTCCTTCGCCGGCACGCAGGAGTACATGGCGATGGAGAAGCTCGGCCAGCTCAAGGCGAGCGCCGGCACCGAGGACGCCCCGTGGGACCTCATCGTCGTCGACACCCCGCCGTCCCGCTCCGCCCTCGACTTCCTCGACGCCCCGAACCGCCTCGGCAGCTTCCTCGACGGACGCTTCATCCGTCTGCTCACCGCGCCGGCCAAGGCGGGCGGGCGCGCCGGCCTCAAGGTCTTCGGCGTGGGCGTCCAGATCGTCACCTCGACCATGACCAAGATCCTCGGCGGCCAGATGCTCAGCGACGTGCAGACGTTCGTCAACGCGCTCGACACGATGTTCGGCGGCTTCCGCGAGCGTGCGGACGAGACCTACCGCCTGCTCTCCGAGGACGGCACGGCCTTCCTCGTCGTCGCCGCACCGGAGCGCGACGCGCTCCGCGAGGCGTCCTACTTCGTCGACCGCCTCGAAGCGGACGGTATGCCGCTCGCCGGGCTCGTCGTCAACCGCATTGGTCGCGTCTCGGCGACCGGGGTCACCCCGTCGCGCGCGCTCGCCGCCGCGGAGTCGCTCGAGGAGAGCGGCGGACCGAAGTCGGCATCCAACGCCGCCGGCCTGCTGCGGTTGCACGCATCGCTCGTGCGCACGGCCGAGCGACAGCGCGAGCTCGCGGACCGCTTCTCACGGTCACACCCCGGCATACCCGTCGCGCACGTGCCGGCGCTGGGACGCGACGTCCACGACCTCGACGGCCTGCGTGAGATCGGGCATGCGTTAGCGGGGTCGTGACCCACCCTCAGGTGGCCACGGCCCCGCTCACGTACGACGTGGTCCGACCGGAGACCGGTCGGCGCAAGCCGGCTCAGTCGTGCTTGACCTGTGAGGCCATGCCCGCACGGAGCGCCGACTTCCAAGACGTGATGTCCGGACGCTTGCGGAGCAGGGCCCGGCGCTCGCGCTCGGTCATGCCTCCCCAGACGCCGAACTCGGTCCGGTTGTCGAGAGCCTCGGCCAGGCACTGCGCGAGAACAGGACACGTCTTGCAGACGGCCTTCGCGTCGTGCTGGGCCTTGCCTCGGACGAACAGAGCATCCGGGTCCACGCCTGAACAGCTGGCCTGACTGGCCCACTCGTTCACCCACGGATCCACGATTGCGACAGCACTCATTTTGTTTCCCCTCCCCGCCCGGCGCCTCCCATGACATCCGGACTGACCGCGGACCGTCCCACCGATCCTGATCATGTGGACCCCCCTAAGGCCCAAACGAGACATTACGAGCGCTGGGCCGCGCCGGACATAGCCTCTATGGACCATTTAGTTGGGACGGTGACTAGTCACCTGGACCTCGGACCCCTGGTCATCCAGAGGCGCGAGCGGGTGGTTTGAGACACCTGCAGACCCGGGTGGCTGCACAAGTCCAGTGGCCATAGGGTGAGCGGTTACCCTTGGGCCCATGTCTTCACGCACTACCTCGATCGGTGGCGTCATCAGCCTGCTCGGCGCGTTTCTCGCGTCCGCGCTCGTGCTCGGACTGCTCGCCGCCGGCCTGGTGATGCCCGCGGTGGGCGCCACCGGCGCGCTCGCGCGCAGCGGCGTCGACGTCTTCAACGAGCTCCCGAGCGAGTTCACGACCGACCCGCTGGCCCAGACCTCCCGCATCCTCGCCGCTGACGGCACCGTCATCGCGACGCCGCAGGAGCAGAACCGCACCATCGTGCCGCTCAACAAGATCGCGCCGATCATGCGTGAGGCCCAGGTCGCGATCGAGGACCACCGCTTCTACGACCACGGTGGCATCGACATCCAGGGCACGGCCCGCGCCGTCATCTCCAACCTGCGCAACGGCTCGTCCGTCGGCGCCTCGTCGCTCACCCAGCAGTACGTCAAGATCTCGCTCCAGTACTCCGCCCTCAGCTCCGGCAACGAGGAGGCGGCCGCCGAGGCCGTCAAGAAGGACTACATGCGCAAGCTCAAGGAGCTGAAGTACGCCATCACGCTGGAGAAGAAGCTGACGAAGGACGAGATCCTCGAGGGCTACCTCAACCTCGTCTACTACGGCGACCGCGCCTACGGCGTCGAGGCCGCGGCCCAGCACTACTTCAGCGTCCACGCCGACAAGCTCTCCCTGTCGCAGGCCGCACTCCTCGCCGGGCTGACGCAGAACCCCGGCACCACCGACCCGGTGAACTTCCCGAAGAAGGCCCTGGCCCGACGCAACGTCGTGCTCGACCGCATGCACGAGCTCGGCCGCATCACCGACAAGCAGTGGCAGGCCGCCAAGAAGCGCACGCTCAAGCAGGACATGCGCGTGACGCAGCCGAAGAGCACGTGCCTCGCCTCGCCCTACCCGTACTGGTGCGACTTCATCGTCAACTACGCCCTGACGATGCCGCAGCTCGGCAAGACGCTCGAGGAGCGCAAGCGCACCCTCTACCGCGGCGGCGTCACGATCACGACGACCCTCGACCCGAAGCTGCAGGACTACGCGCAGAAGGAGATCACCAAGAAGGTGCCGATCGGCAACAAGGCCCGGATCGGCTCCGCGGCCTACGTCGCCGACCCCAACACCGGCAAGGTGCTCGCCTTCGCCCAGAACACCGCCTACTCCGTCACCAAGGACGCCGGCGGCGAGACGGGCATCAACTGGGCCCTCGACAAGAAGTACGGCGGGTCCGGCGGGTTCCAGTTCGGCTCGACCGCCAAGGCATTCGCCCTCGTGACGGCCATGCAGTCCGGCATGACGACGAAGTCGTCGGTCAACGCCAAGGCGGCCGGCGGCGAGAGCAAGGCGACGTACACGCCCAAGGAGTGGCCCGGCGGCACCGCCAACTGCGGTCCGGGCGACACGTGGAAGGTGCGCAACGACACCCCGTTCAAGGGCGGCAACATCTCGCTCATGGAGGCCACGGCGCTGTCGACCAACACCGCCTTCGTCGCCCTCGTCGAGCAGCTCGGCGGCTGCAAGGTCCGCGACACGATGATCCGCCTGGGTCTGCACCGCTCCGACGGCCAGACGATCGGCAGGTACGCCCCGCAGTACATCCTCGGTGGCGACGACGTCTCCCCGCAGGGTGTGGCGCACGCCTACGGCGTCCTCGCCGCAGACGGCAAGAAGTGCCCGATGGTGGCCATCACGAAGATCACGCAGGGCGGCAAGAACGTCGCCCTGCCGGCGTCGAAGTGCGACCAGGTCGTCGAGCCGGACGTCGCCAAGGCGACCGACAAGTTCCTCGAGTACAACATGACCCACGGCTCGGGCATCCGGAACCAGCTCAACGACGGCACCCGTGAGTCGGCCGGCAAGACCGGTACCGCCAACAACAACAACGAGTCGTGGTTCGTCGGCTACACGCCGCAGCTCGTGACGGCCGTCTGGGTCGGCACGCCCTACGACCCGGTGACCCGCGTCATGAAGAACGTCCGCGTCGGCGGCGAGTTCTACCCGGTCATGCACGGAGCGGCCATCGCTGCGCCGATCTGGAAGGCCATCATGAACAAGGCCCTCGACGGCCAGCCCGAGGTCAAGTTCGGGGATCCGGCCGACAAGTACCTCGGCACCGACACCGCCAACCAGACGGTGACTCCGGGCCAGCTGCCCGCCGTCGTCGGGCGGTCCGTCGCCGAGGCCGAGTCCCTGCTCCAGGCGGCGGGCTTCCAGACGCAGGTCGGCGGGACGATGTCCTCGCAGGTGCCGCAGGGCCTCGTGGCGGGCATCTCGCCCTACCAGTCGCCGCCGCCCGGCAGCATGATCACGATCTACACCTCGCGCGGCGGGTTCCGACAGGCACTCCCCGCCCCGCAGACGACCGTCTTCACCCCCGGCGGCACCGGCGGCGGTGGCGGTGGCGGCGGCGGCGGGAACGGCAACGGCCACGGAGGCGGCAAACCGACCAAGCCGCCAGGCCGCGGTTGACCCAGCGATGACGAAGGCCCGACGCGATGCGCGTCGGGCCTTCGTCGTCCGTCGGCGACGTGGGTGGGCCTCAACCCGCGAGCACCCGGCGCACGATGGCGGCGACGCGTCCACCCTCGGCGCGGCCGGCCACGGCAGCGTTGGCGGCCTTCATCGCGAGGCCCATCTGCGGCATACCCGTGGCGCCGGAGGCGGTGACCGCCTCTCGGACGATCGCCTCGAGCTCGTCGTCGCCGAGCTGCGTCGGCAGGTACGCCTCGAGGACGGCGAGCTCCGCGTCCTCCTTGGCCGCGAGCTCCGGGCGTCCCGCGCCGACGTATGCCGTCGCCGCCTCACGACGCTTCTTGGCTTCCTTGGTGAGGACCTTGAGGACGTCGTCGTCCGTCAGCTCGCGGTGCTCGGTCCCGGCGACCTCCTCGTTGGTGACGGCGGTGAGGGCCATCCGCAGCGAACCGGCCCGGACCTGGTCGCGCTCGCGCATCGCGGACGTCAGGTCGGACTTCAGCTGCTCCTTGAGGGTGCTCATGGGGCCAGTCTGTCAGGTCGGCCACGCGGGCCCCGACCGGTTTGTCGGGGGTGCGGCCCTCGGGTGCGAGGATGGGCCCCATGCGTGCCGTGACCAAGACCGTCCTGGGCTTGGGGATCGCCGGCGCCGGGGTGCTCGGCTGGGCCTCGCTCGTCGAGCGCAACGCCTTCGTGCTGCGTCGCTTCGACGTGCCGGTGCTGCCCGACGGCGCCGAGCCAATGCGGGTGCTGCACCTGTCCGACCTGCACCTGCTGCCGCGCCAGCGCGCGAAGCGCTCCTGGGTGCACAGCCTCGCCTCGCTCGACCCTGACCTCGTCATCACGACGGGAGACAACATCGCGGCCCCCGATGCCGTGCCCGCGCTGCTCGACGCGTACGACCGGCTCCTCGGCATCCCCGGCGTCTTCGTCCTCGGGTCCAACGACTACTTCGCCCCCAAGCTGAAGAACCCCCTCGGCTACCTGACCCGCAACTTCGGCAAGGGCGTGGGCACGACCCAGCGGCTGCCCACGGCCGACCTCGTCCGCGGGCTCGGATCCCGTGGCTGGGTCGACCTGACGAACCGTCGGGACTCGCTCACCGTGCGCGGCCTGCGGATCGACGTGCGTGGCGTCGACGACCCGCACCTCGGCTACGACCGCCTCGACCTCGTGCGCGGGCCGGCGTCGCCCGAGGMCGACCTGACGCTCGGCGTGACGCACGCGCCCTACCAGCGGGTGCTCGACGCGTACGCTTCCGACGGCGCCGGACTCATCATCGCCGGACACACGCACGGCGGCCAGGTCTGCGTGCCCGGCTACGGCGCGCTCGTGACGAACTGCGACCTCGACACGGGCCGCGTCAAGGGCCTGTCGCGCTGGTGGCCGGGAGCCGGCTCCACGCCGTCGTCGCAGGCTCCTGAGGGCGCTGCGTGGCTCGAGGTGTCCGCCGGTCTGGGCACCGCGCCCACCGCTCCCGTACGCCTCGCCTGCCGTCCCGAGGCGACCCTCCTGACGCTCGTCCCCCGCTCGCAGGCCTGAACTGGCACGGTCCGTCGCGGCGGGCGACGAGCCCGATTCGGAGATGGGCCGGGGGCTGCGCTAGCATCTCTGCTGCTGCCTCCGGTCCACGGATCAGGGGTAGATGCAGCACCGGGGTGTGGCGCAGCTTGGTAGCGCGCTTCGTTCGGGACGAAGAGGTCGCAGGTTCAAATCCTGTCACCCCGACCGGTGAAAATGCAGGTCAAAGGCCCTCTGCCAGAAGTTGGCGGAGGGCCTTTGCCATCGCTGAGTGACAATCTGGGTGACTACCGTTCCGCATCGCCCGTCCCGAACAGGCTGTCCATGGCCACCGCGCCGGTCTGCAGCACGGGCCGGATCTGGTGGCGGTAGACGAGTTCGGTGACGCTCGTCCCGCTGTGCCCCACGAGCCTAGAGATCTCCTCGATCGAGACCCCCGAATCGGAGAGCAGCGAGACGAACGAGTGCCGCAGCTCGCGCGGAGACCAGTCCGTCGACTCGATGTTCGGCACCCTCGCCAGGGCAGCGCGAAAGGCACGCAGGGCGTTGTTCCGGTCCATCGGCGTACCGGCCTTGCTCGGGAACACGAGGCCATGGTCGTGCCACCGCTCCCCCGCCTGGAGGCGCATCTCGGCCTGTTCGACCCGCTGACGCCGGAGAGCGTCGACGGCCCTACTAGGCAGGGCGAGCGTCCGCCGCGACCTTCGCGTCTTGGTGTCGCCACCCGACCGAACCGACCGCCAGACCTCGACGTAGGCGGGGACCGGTGGTGTAGCGCTCGGGACGCCCTCGATATGCACGTGCCGCCATTCGAGCGCACGCAGTTCCTCCGTCCTGGCACCCGTAAGGAGCGACACCACGATGTAGTTGTGCATCCAGTCGCCGGCCGTCTTCGTCAGCACGTCGCGTGCCTGTTCAGAAGTCAGCGACTTCGACGGGCGACCGGGCCGACCGGCCGGGACGCTGCACAGCAACACGACGTTGCGCTTGACCTTGTCGCGAGCCATGGCGCGGTTCACCGCGCGGACCAGACAGGCGCGGACACCGCGCAGCGTCCGGGTGCTCAGCTTCGCCGAGAGCCCGAGCAGCCACGCATCGACCTCGCGCGCGGTCAGGTCCCGGAGGCGTCGCGCGCCCAGGTGCGGGATCACGTGGTTGCGACTGAGACTCTCGTTGGCGGCGCGGGTCTCCTCGTCGCGCGAGTTGAGGCCGAAGGCCAGCCAGTCCTCGACCGCTTGCTTCACGGTATAGGTGTCATCACCGACGGCGACCCCGTCCTCATGGTCACGAAAGACTTCGCGTAGCTTGCGCTTGGCCTCGGTCTTGGTCCGGCCCGAGCCCTTCTTGACAATGCGCTTACCACGGCCGTCGTAGCCGAGGGTAACGGTCGCGATCCAACGCTGACGGCGCTCGTCCCAGTGCAGCCCACCGTCGCCCTTCGCCCTTCGCTCGGTCATGCGACGTCCTCGGACAGCGACTCGAGGTAGTCGTGGAGCGCGACGACAGGGACCAGCCGCCGACTCCCCTGTTTGACCGTGCGCAGCCTGCCCGACCGGATCAGCTCGTAGATGACGGATCGGCTCAACCGGAGGGCCTCGGCCGCCTCATCAACGCGGTAGGCCAGCGCGGGAACTTCCTTCTGGTGCTTCATCACTGCTCTCCTCTCAATCAGGTTGCGCACCTGTTGGCGCGCACTGGGTCGTTGCCGAACGGCCATCCACAGGCGTGGCGGGCGGAGAGCCGCGTTGTGCTGCAGTGCGTTTCGCGTCGTTGTACTGGGTGCGCCAGCGTTGCGCCTGGCGCAGGGATGCAGCGATGACGGCGGTGTAGTCGCGTTCACGGACCGGGACGTCTTCCCAGACGAAGCGGGGCAGCCCGTCGTCGTGCAGGACGTCGGCGGCGAGCCGGTCGGCTTCGGGCGCGTCGATCCCGGCTTCGGTCAGGACGGCGCGGACGACGACGGCGCGGTCGGCCTTGTGCTGGGTGAGGGTCTTTCCGGACCAGTGCCGGGAGACCAGGACGCGGCGGCCGCCGAGGCCGAGGTTGTCGCGGTCGTGGGCCTTGGACGGGCAGGCGCCCGGGACCAGGCCGGGGCCCGGGTCTTTGGGTTGGATGCCGTGGCGCAGCCAGTTCGCGCAGGCCGGGGAGCAGGGCAGCCAGCGGACCTCGCGGTGCAACCGGTCGATGTGCCGCTCGTACGCGAAGGACGCCGCATCGGACTCGCTATCCGGGCCGACGCCGTCGTCCTTGGTGGGCGCGGCGTAGGTGTCGGCGATGGACTTGGTCAGGTACTTGCACAGGTACCGGATGGCGCGGTCGCTGTGAGGGGTGCCGCCGAGCAGGCCTTTGATGTCGACCTGCTTGCCGAAGGTGAGCACGTGCATCGGCTCGGTGTCGTGGCCGGACTCGCGACCTGCGTCGAGGCGGTCGAGGGCGTCCTGCCAGGTCGGCAAAGCGACGCCGGTCGAGGGGTCGGTGTAGGTCTCACGGTCGCGGTCCCACACCGGAAGGACGTCGACGTCGTATATGACCTCGTCGATGGAGGGCCACCAGATCGCGGCATAGGTACCTCGTGCGACGGCTTTGATGGTGGCTCGGGGGATGGCGCCGCGGACGGCGGCGTGCAGGTGCGGGGCGAGGCGGCGTTGGGGCTCGACGGCGGCGAAGTACTGCACCTTGTAGCCGGCGGCGCGGCGCAGGTTCTGCCAGAACCGGTCGACCAGCCGCGGGAACAGCAGCGCGTCGAGGGCGGCGCGGCGGTAGTCGTAGCGGGCGGGGTTCCGGGGGACGCCGGCGCCGGGGAGCACTTTCCCGTACGAGGGCAGGGTGAGGGTGAGGAACATCGAGGGCCGGTAGCTGCGGCCGGTCTTCTCGTCGGTGAAGGCCGAGCCGATGGTGCGGTCCTCGACGGGCATCGTGGGCAGGTCCGGGAAGCCGGGCAGGTGCCGGGTGGAGCGCACCCGCCGCGACGGCCCCTCCTCGCCCTCTTCCTCGCTGTCCTGGTGTTCGTCCTCGTCGTCCGGCTCGTCGAGCTGGTCGGTGTCGAGGTGCCGGGGTGGGTCTTCGGTGAGGTGCCAGCCTTCGCGGCACTGGTGCATCCGGAGCCGTCGGGCCTTGTCGGCGCAGGACGGGCAGACCTTCTCGCGGGTGGAGCCGCAGGCGATGGGGACGGTGGTGACGGCGCCGGTGGCGCGGTCGGTGACCTGGCGCAGCAGCGGCCGGATGCAGACCCCGGCACTTTCGGCGGCGGCGACGGCCATGTCGGTGGTGATGCCGCTGTGGGCGCGGGTCGGGAGGCGCAGCTCTACCGCAGCCACGGAACCAGCGATCGGGGCGGCCGTGTGGTGGTTGCTCATGCGGCACCACCGATGGGGAGGACGCCCTGCCACGCCGGCCGGTTCTCGGTGGCGCCGGGGGCTTTGACCCAACCGGGTCGTACGGATTCGGTGTATTTCGGGTCGCGGTTGGTGCCGGCCCACCAGCCCGCGCACACACCGGAGGTGTCGACGTGGGCGGCGCACTGGGTCAGGACCGGGCACGCCGTGCAGAGCGCGCGCATGGACTCGGCGTCCCACGGGCCGATCTCGTCGGGTTCGGCGGTCCAGGGCAGGTCGGTGCGGGCGCCGCAGGAGCCGAGTGACTGCCAGGCGAGCGACCCGAGCGGGTGTCGAGCTGCGGCGTCAGCGGCCTGGCACCAGCCGGCCTCGAGGGCGGCCCAGCGGGCGGGGCGGGACAGGGCGGTCATGGGAGGTCACTCCAGCCGTCAGTGTGGGTGCGCATGGCGATCAGGCCGCCTCGGGTCCGAGGTCGCCCGACGACGCGGAGGACTCGGCGGCCGCACGAGGGTCGGTTCGAGGGGCGCGCGGCTGGCGTGGCCGGCGCGGGGACCGCGGCGCGCGTCGGCTCGGCATCGAGGCCACGTCCCCGGTACGCCTCGCCTGCGTGCCGGGCTGCTCGACCACCCCGTCGACCTCCGGGTCCACAGTCGCGACGTCGGGCTCGGTGGGGTCTTCGACGACGAGGGCGGGGTAGGTGGTGGCGGCGGCGCGGACGAGGTGGTCGGGCCAGTAGTCGGCCCGGACCCGGTCGAGGGTGCCGTCCTCCTCCACGACCCACGCGGAGCCGGGAGCGGCCGGTGAAAGCCGGTGCGCCGGGGCGAGGGCGGCGGTGCCGTCGCCGAGGACCATCCGGGTCTCCTCGGCCGACCGCAGCCGGAGCGCGATGGTCTGGGTGAACAGGCCCCGCATCCCTACGACCTCCTTGCGCGGGTCCTGCACACACGCCAGGACGACGACGCCGAGCGCGCGGCCTTGGGTGAGGATCTCGGCGAGCAGCCGGGACGCTTCCCGCTTCGTGTCCGCGTCCGTGTACGCGGTCAGCGCGGCGAGCTCGTCGACCACGAGGACGTGCAGCGGATCCCCGGGCCGGGGCTGGTGCAGCCGGGTCACGCCGGCCATGGCCCGCCCGCGGTCCTCGATGACCTGCAGCAGCCGGGTCAAGGTCGCGACCGCGTCAGCTGGGGTGACCGCGACGGTGGTGAACAGGTGCCGGCCCATCATCACCTCGACCCCGCGTTTGAGGTCGATGCCCCAGAGCCGGACGAGATCTGCCCGCACGGCGGGGGCGAGGCCGCCGCAGACGCCCCACAGCATCGAGCCCTTGCCCGAGCCGGAGCAACCGACGACAAGGGTGTGCCGGCCGCGGACCTGCAGCGCCCACGCAGTGCCGTCCTGTCGCCGCCCGAGGGTCACCGTGTCGACCGCCAGGTCATGCCCCAGCGCTGCAGGCAGCTGCGCTTCCGCGGTCGCGGCCAGGGCCTCGCGCATGACCAGGGCGATATCCACGACGGACGGGCTCCACTGCCGGACCCGGTACGACACCGCGGACGCCGCCGACGCGAGTGCCGGGGCCGCCGACTCGAGGTCCTCGACCGTCTGACCCATCCGGGCACGAACCCGCAACGTGAGGGTGTCCCCGGCCGTGAGGACGTCCATCAGCCGCGGCGGCACCCACTCCGACGCTGTCCCGGTCGAGGAGACCTGCACGCGGCCGCTTCGGCGCGCCAGCGCCCAGGTCCGGCGCCGGACGTTGCGCTGCACCGACAACCCGCACTCCCGCGCCAGGACCGGCCAGGTGCGGCGAGCCCAGTGGCGCCACCCGAACCGGCGCGACGGGCTGGCGAGCCACCGCTCATACCCGGCCGGCCACCGGTACTCCCAGACCGCGGCCAGCAGGCCCGGGACCGCAGCGGCAGCGATCAGGACCCGCCCCGGGGTCGGATCGGGCTGGATCAGCGCCGCGAGCAGCCCCAGCAGGGAGAACCCGAGCGCCCACCGCGGGTGACGACGCGCCCACCGGCCCCACCCCTCAGCGAGAGCGAGGACCACCCGGACGCCCGTACCGGAGGCGCGCAGGGCGCGGGAGCCGACCGCAGCCGACCCCCGAACCCCACGCCATGCAGCCGTCGAGGAGGACATGTCACGCCGCCTTCTGACCCGACGCCGAACCCGACGACTGGTTCGAGGACTGGCCGGTGGCGGGCTTGCCCTCGTCGACGAGCCGGTCCGCCCGCCACATCTCCGACAGGCCACCGGCCTTGTTGACCCTGACCTCGACGGTCAGGTCGACGAACTCGACCGGCGCGAACTCAGCCAGCACCGGGCGGTGCGGGCAGCCCAGCTCGACGACCCCGGTCGTCATCGACTCCCGACCGAACGTCGTCTGTTTGTAGACGACCTCGACCTGCCACAGCGGCATCCCGGTCGCCTCGTCCCGTGCCTGCGCCTCACTCGGGCGACGCTTGCCGTCCCGCTCCTCCCACTCCCGGACCTCGTTGACGATGCCCGTCGAGCGAAGCCCCGCCCGCTTGCTGTCGACCGCGTAACTGGACATGTTCGAACCTCTCCGTAGATGACTAGGTTGGCTAGTCAATTGAATTGGTTCGATCACTGTGGACTAGGTTGGCTAGCCAAGTCAAGCATTTGGCCAGATTTGTCCAGCCCGGCTAGCCAACTCGGTAGCCTGAGGCCATGAGCTTGGACCCTGACGACCCCCGTCCGCCGTACCAGCAGGTGGCGGCTGCGTTGCGCGCGGCGATCTTGACGCGCCAGATCGCGCCGGGTGACAAGCTGCCCTCTCAGATGGAACTTGCGCGCCGCTACGGGGTGGCGCGCATGACGGTTCAGCAGGCCCTCCGCATCCTCAAGGACGAGGGCCTCACCGTCTCGCGGCAGGGAAGCGGTGTCTTTGCCAGGGCCCGCACTGAGCGTCCAATCGGCCTACGTCCGCACATCGAGCGCGCGTTCGAGCAGCTCAATGTCGAGATTGATTTCTCCGGGTACACCGCCGAGACGCTGCACGGGATCATCGCCGAGCCTCTCGACAAGATCCGAAGCGGGCGCCTGTCTCCGGCCTCGATCCGTATCCGGATGCTCCTGTCTGACATGAGCCGACCCCTTTCGCTCCCCGTGAACGTCGACAACAACGCAGAAGCAAGCGGGCCGGCCCGGGAGCGAATGGCCGAGATCAGCACTCGTCACGCCGGAGCCATAACTGCCACGGTCGAAGAACTGGCCGACTTGGGCCTGGTTCCGGAGGCAACCGTCGAGACACGCCTCCACGGCTCCGCCCCGCTGTTCAAGGTCTACATCGTCAACCGGGTCGATGCGTTCTTCGGCTACTACCCCGTCGTCCGGCACGAGGTCCGGATCGGGCGCCAGCGCCAAGCGATTTTTGACCCGATGGGTAAGGACGCTGTCATGTTCCAGCGCACCGACGACGGTGACTCCGAGTCAGCGGACGCTCTTTTCGTCGCGCAGACCCGCAACTGGTTCGACAGCGTCTGGGACACCATCGCGACGCCCGAGCAGGCGTGACCGGCAAAGCCGTCCGCTTGGTCAATCGCGCCCGAGCGGTGCTGCTCGACTTTGACGGACCTGTCACCTTGCTGATGCCGCCCCCTAGCAACGCTCACGCTGCGGAGGCAGCGCGAGCACCGTTGGCCGGCACAGCCTTGCCCAGAGAAGTGGCGACCACCACAGACCATCTTGCTGTGCTTCGCTGGACCGCCGATAACGCACCTGTCCGGCTCGACGACGTCGAGCGCGCCTGTATCGACGCCGAGATCAACGCTGCTCGGATCAGCACACCTACGCCCGGCGCTCTCCGCTTTCTCGACATATGTGCGCAGAAAGGCAAACCGGTCGTCGTCGTCAGCAATAACGCCGCTGACGCTGTGGCGACCTTTCTCAACCGTTACGACGCAACCAGCCTCGTTCGAGGCATCGTCGGCCGCGAGCCGCGACGGCCGGACCTATTGAAGCCGCATCCGTCCTTGGTCCTCGCCGCACTCGACCTCCTTCAGTTCCCCGCAGACGACACAATTCTCATCGGCGACTCAGACACGGACGTCCAGGTCGCCCACAGGACTGGGGTGCGCTCAATCGGCTACGCCAAGAGTCCAGCCAGGGGCAGAGCGCTCAAAGCCGCCGGCGCCGATGTCGTCGTCGACAGCATGGACATTGGCGGGCAATAGAGTGCGTTGCTCTGCCCGGGATGAGCAATTCGGCGGATACGCCGGCGCTGGAGAGGAAGCCACCCTCGGAGAGCGTCGCCCGTGCAGGCAGAAGAGCCTTGAGTGTCACGTCCCGGCAGGCCGAGCCTCCGCCCTGGCAGCGCGTCGGGCCTCCCCACCCGTCGCGCTGCCTCCCAAGCATTCCAGACACGCTCGTCCGGATTCGCTAGGAAACGGTATTAAATGCGACTTTCCATTCCGGCGCATTCAAGGATGCGGGGCCAACGTCGGCAACAAGAGTGACGTGAAATGTCTTCGATCCTTGCGCAGACCGCATGGTCAACTCGAGGTCCGAACTCGTCGCACCAGAACCCTCACTTAAAACGATCTTGTCCGCTGTCAATTGCCCATCGGGCAGCTGAGCGAKGACTTTCTGCGCTGCCGACTCGGACGCCGAGTTGTTGGTTGCGGACAATTCAGCTAACGCCGTGAGATCTTTAGCCTGGAGAGCGGAAACCAGAGCGTCGGTGACGGACAATGAAGAGGGGTGGTCCGGTCGCCAAGGCTGAAGCACTGCCACGGACACTCCGGCCACGATCACCGCTCCAGTCACCGAGGCTGCCACCCAACGACGCCTAGTGGAAGTATTCTCGCGCTGCGTCTCAATCGTCATTTCCAGCCTTCCTTAACCCTTGCGGCTCACTTCATGTCCGATGTGCATACTTGGTGGACTGCTTGTTGGTTGTGTTTTTGTTCACGATCGTCGACAACCGCACATTTTTGTAATCCGTGATGTGCTGCGCCATCAGCGGGTCCCCACCGTTGTTCGATTGACAGAAATTAACGTGATTGAGCGAACCGTCGTGGTCGTCGTCCCACCCGATCACGTCTCCCTGACTGCAGGAATAGATTGAACTTAGGGGCGTGAAGCGCTTTCTGTACCACGCGAAGTTTCGCCACGCCTGAGCGCCGGACCAAGAATAGCTACTTGTGAATTGCCCCGTGACCCACCAGTAGATGTAATTGCTTCGATCCAAGTAGCCAGCGGTGATTTGAGCCCACCCACCGGCCCTCATGCACTGGGATATGAAGTTTGTGCAATCAGCCCCCATGAGGGATAATTCGGGTTGTACGACAGTGCATACGTGTTGGCATAGGCTGCCATCGCACCATAGTTATAGCCCCCGACCCCTTGGTACGAGTACTGTGGATCGTACGCGCTCAACACTTTGTCGTTCGGCGCCGGACTTTCATCCGAGGCAGGTGGGAGATCCGAGGAGGGCGGAAGGTCAGGGTCGGGCTCGGGGTCCGTCGACTCCGCCGCAGGGGCAGCAGACGTCGTTTGCCCTGGGAGCATCGATTGCAGATTTGCACGGTCGATGAATGGGTCCGACTCGAGGACTGTTGGGGCAATCATGAGTGGGCGGACATGGCGAATGGGGATGACTTCGCTGATAGTCCAGACTCCGGCAACGGTCACGAGTACGACGTCGTACAAGGTCCGAAACTCCGCGTAAGGATAGAGCGGGTCGACGATTGACTCGTGCCGATAGAACCCAAGGTCAGACAGATGAATGACCATGCGGGAGGCGCTCCTCTCGCGCACGAAATGCACCTCTACGACCGACCGCCCGCTGGAGTAACCTCCGTTGATTTGGTGAACGTGAGCAGCGTCGGACCGTAGAGCATCTTCCCGTTGCAGCGCAAACTGCGCCGCAGACCTGATGACCGATTTGGTGAGTGCACCCGACGCCTCGGTATTGCGCCAAGTAGTGAGCTTCGCTTGCGCAGAGAAATACGATTCCAGCGCTCCGCGCACCGCCCCGTCCACGTCCTGTACCGCCGCCGCCGCGGCTGCCAAGGCTGGGCTGGGCCGCATGGCGATGCCCGCGATGCCAGCCGCAACGCCTCCCAGCATCGAACGTCTTGAAAACATCTGATGCTCCCCTGTCTGCGGCCTGTGACGGCCTTGTGCGAGGAAGTTACTTCACTCGTGTGAGGCAAACTCGATCAACGGAGCACCACATACCAAGTCTTTAACAAAGGCCTTCCTTCTCCCGACGAACGCCCTCCAGCCAGTCACTTGGAGACGCCACGCGAACTTTAGGTCCGGGTGAAACGACGACCTCGGCCCCCGGCTCGGACGCCTGCTGACACGGACAAGGCCTTGGCATTGCTGGGCACGGCTCTAAGTGATCAAGGGCGCGGCTCCGCCGCGCCAACCGGCCGTCCAAGGCCGGCTCACGGCAGGGACCCCCGCGCTCCGGCGCTTCGCGCCTACGCGCACCCCCGCCACTCACCGGCCACGCCAGCCGGCACACCGGGGGCCAGCCTGCTACCCCTACCGAGCCCACTGACCTCCGAGCCGCCGACCCGACGCTTGAGCATCCGCCCGACTCGGGACCGCATCAACGGCGCTACGCGTCACTCCGTGATGACCTTCGGCCACCGTTGACCCGGCCACTCCGCCAGGCTCTCGTGCTCCGCTATCGGTTCGGTGGCTCTCCCTGGACGCACGAGTTTGAACCCGCTTCGCGGCGTCGAGTAACCGAAGCACAGGCCAGAGAGCCGTGTCACATAATGTGCACATGACGCGTCGCCGCTGGCCTTGGTTCTTCATCCTGATCTGCGCTTTCAGCTCAGGCATTTGGCAAGGGCCGGACTTTCAGAAGGTCCCCATGGGTGACAGCGTCTGGGCCCGTCTCCTGCCACTCACGGGCCTAGCACTTGGTGCAATCTGGCAATTGGTCGACCGCCGCGACCTTACGAACCGCCTCACCGTCGCGGCCGTCCTCGTCGTCCTGCTGCTTCTGCTCCACGCCGGTTTCGGCGGCGGATACGTCCACGTGCCGGGAGTGTCGGCCGGGGCTGGGTCTAGTGGCCGGCCTGGTGCTCACCGAGCAATGGTTGCGTCGAGCGAACGCACGACAGGAACAGCTCGACAAACCACGTGCAGCGCGTACGACCCCTGAGTGACTAACTGAGTGACAGTCGGCCGAGATACGACCAACCAGCACGGCACGCCCACGGACGGAAACCACGCTGAGCTTCAACGCTACCCAGGTTGCTCAGCGTGGTTCGGGACGAAGAGGTCGCAGGTTCAAATCCTGTCACCCCGACCATCCGCGAAGGGCCTGCTGGAAACGACAAAGTCGTTCCAGCAGGCCCTTCGGCTGTCGGGGGACGACATCCGAGGAGGAGCGGCGGCCGACGTGGAGTCCTAGTGTTCGACGACGTGGTCGCCGTGCTGGTAGTGGCGGTGCCCATCGTGCAGGTGATCCACGTGGTTGCCGTGCTGGACCGTCTCGCACCCGTCGCCCTCGGCGTGGGCGTCACTGTGGTCCGTGTGCACGGCCCGCTCGGCGTGACGTTCGGAGCCATGGACGTGGTCGAGGTGGTCGCCGTGCTCGACGGTCTCGCAGCCGTCGTCAGGAAGGTGCTCGTGGTCGGACGCGATCGTGTGATCGGACATCTTTCCTCCAGGGACAGGTCGGTTCACCCGCATCTTCCTCCAGCGAACCCGGGGTGCGTCAAGGGTGGGTCGCGAGCGGTGTCGACGCCTACCGGTTCGTCCGGCCGTCGATGCACTCGCGCAGCAGGTCGGCGTGTCCGTTGTGCTGGGCGTACTCCGAGATCATGTGACCCACGACCGCCCGCACGGACCACGTCGCCCCCTCGGTGGTGATGACGTCGTCCAGGGAGACCGTCGCGAGCGCCGCCTCTGCGAGCCGGCACTCCGCCACCAGCCGCTCGTAGTCGGTCTGCGCCCGTGCGGGGTCGAGGTCCTCGAAGTCGGCGTCGTGCCCGAGCGCGGGGTCGTACATCGGCTCGAAATCCTCCCCGCCGATGAACTCGCGGAACCACCCGCGCTCGACCTTGGCCAGGTGCCGGACCAGCCCGAGCAACGACAGGTTGGACGGCGGGACCGAGCGCTGTGCGAGCTGCTCTCCGGTCAGGCCCGCACACGTGTCGAGCAGCACGGCGCGACGCCAGGCGAGCCTGGCCTCGAGCAGGGTCCGCTCGTCCCCCACCGGCTCGAACTGCGGCAACGACACCTCGGGCGCGGTCCACGTCATCCGGACATCCTGACAGCCCACCCCCACGCCGTCGGGGTGACCTGCCGACCCGGCCGACAGAAAATCTCGGGTGTCGAGCCCGGCGCGGCGCGACACTGGTGCGGAGGTGCCGGCCGGGCGGCCGGCACCCGAGCAGGGACGGAGACCGCGATGAGCGACGTGCCCCCTTCCGCAGGCCGGTCGGTCGACCCCGAGGGAGCCAGCGAGGGGGCCGCCGAGGGAGCAGCCGATGGAGACGTCGAGGGAGACGTCGAGGGAGCCAGCAACCCGCCCCGCCTGCGCGACTCGACGACACCCGGCCTCCCCGTCTACCTGTCGACGGAGCACTGGAGCTTGCTCGGCACCCGGTCCATGACGTGGTCCGAGATCATGAGCCGGATCACGATCTACCTCACCGTCGTGTCGGCCTTCCTCGTCGTCCTGGCCCTGACCGCGCAGGCCACCGGCTTCGACACGCCGTTCCGGGTCATGGCGGTCGGCTTCGCGTCGGCCGCCCTCGTCATGGGCTCGCTCACGGCGATCCGGGTCAACCTCGCGAGCCGAGAGGACGCCGACCTGATCCGGGCGATGAACCGGCTGCGGCACGCCTACGTCGAGCTGGCGCTCGAACGTCGGGTCTTCGCGGGACCGAAGGACGACGAGCGCTTCCCGACGCCCGGCCGATGCCCGCGCGTGGACGCTCGGCTGACGCCCGGCGGGAGTGCTACGGCTCGTCGGCGCGTGCCGTCTCGCGGACCGCCTCGGCGACGACGTCGACGAGCCGACCCGTGCGCGCCAGCATCGCGCGCTGCCGGACGGCCCCGTTGCCCTCCTCCCGCACCCGCGCGAGCCCCTCCTGCACGACGGCGAGGTCGCCCGCCGCGTCCAGTGCGGGTCCGACGTGGTCGAGCAGCGACTCGAGGACGGTCCAGCACGGCACGGGCAGTCCGGTGCGCCAGTCGAGGAGACGACCCTCGAGACCCTCGCGCCCGGCCTGCCAGGTCGCGAGCCGGAGCATCGTCGTCGACACGTCGGGCGCCGGACGGCCGAGAGCCCACTCCTGCGCGGCCGTCTCGACGAGCCCCCGGCACAGGGCCGCGACGACGACGGCCTCGTCGACCGTGAAGCAGACGTCGGCGGCCCGGACCTCGACGGTCGGGTAGTGCTGGGCCAGGCGGGCGACGAAGTAGACCATCCCCTCGTCGAGGACCACGGACGACAGCACCATGTCCCGGACGAGCCGGCGGTACGCGTCCGCCGACCCGAAGGGCCCCGTCGGACCCCACGACGGCCACCGGGCGAGCTCCTGGCTCCGGTAGCTCGCGAAGCCCGAGTCCTGCCCGTTCCAGTAGGGCGAGTTCGCGCTGAGCGCGAGCAGCGCCGGGAGCCAGACCCGGATCCGGTCGAGGACGCCGACTCCCTCCTCGTCGCCCTCGACGGACACGTGCACGTGGCAGCCGCAGATGAGGTGCTCGCGGGCGGTGAGCTGGTAGCGCTCCTGCAGCCAGGCGTACCTCGGCGACGTCACGGCGACCGGGCGGACGGGCAGCGGCGAGGTGGCGAGCGCAGCCACGCTCGACCCGGTCCCCCGGGCTGCCGCGACTGCCTCCGTGCGCCAGTGCCGCACCTCGTGGCGCAGCGCGTCGAGGTCGGCGGTGGGCGGCGTGTGCGTCTCGATCTGCTGCTGCTGGAACTCCCCTCGACGGCTCCCTGCACCCCGGCGCCCGCTTCCTCGGGATTCCGCCGCGCGGCCCGTACGAGCAGCTGGGCCGACACCGACCGTGGCCGTCCGTCGTGGACGTCGACGAGCAGCATCTCCTCCTCGACACCGAGGGTCCGCACCATGGTGCTCCTTCCGGAGCACGACCGAGGACGTATGCCGTGTGGCCCGGTGACGCGCCACGGCACCGTGTGGCGCCCGGCGCGCCGGACGGCATACGCCCGTTGCTCCGCGTGACCAGTGTGGCCCGTGGTGGGCTCCGGCGGGAGGGACGAAGGGCCCGGATGTCGGACCGGCGGGAATGAACGGCGGGCGCGTGCGTTGTCCCTCTTTGTCGCCCCAACCGGCAGGAGCATCGTGTCGACCTCGTCCACCCTCGGATTTCGCTCGGAACGCGGGCCCATCCTCATCGCCCTCATGCTGTCGACGTCGCTCATCGCGCTCGACTCCACGATCCTCGCCACGGCGGTCCCCTCCATCGTCGCGGACCTCGGCGGCCTCACCCAGTTCCCGTGGCTCTTCTCCGTCTACCTGCTCGCGCAGGCGGTGTCGGTCCCCGTCTACGCCAAGCTCGCCGACACGGTCGGGCGCAAGCCGGTCATCCTCGTCGGCATCGGGCTCTTCCTGGTCGGCAGCATCCTCTGCGGGTTCGCTTGGGACATGGGCTCGCTCATCGTCATGCGAGCACTGCAGGGGCTCGGCGCCGGTGCGGTCCTGCCGATGACGACGACGATCGCCGCTGACATCTACACCGTTGCCGAGCGGGCCAAGACGCAGGGCTACATCGCGAGCGTCTGGGCCGTGTCGTCCGTCGTCGGCCCGACGCTCGGTGGCGTCTTCTCCCAGTTCGCCTCGTGGCGCTGGATCTTCTTCGTCAACATCCCGTTCTGCCTGCTCGCCGCCGGCATGATCTGGCGCAAGTACGACGAGTCCGTCGAGCGTCGCCGGCACCGCATCGACTACGCCGGGGCCACCGTCCTCACGGTCGCCTTGACCCTGCTCATCCTCGCCGTCCTCGAGGGCGGCCAGGCCTGGGCGTGGAGCTCGTGGCAGAGCATCGGCTCCTTCGCCGTAGGCGGCGTGCTCCTCCTCGCCTTCGGTCTCATCGAGCGCCGGGCGGCCGAGCCGATCCTGCCGCTCGAGGTGCTGACCCGGCGGCTCATCGTCGCGACGTGCCTCATCGGCATCGGCGTCGGTGCAGTGCTCGTCGGGCTCACCTCCTACGTGCCGACCTTCCTCGAGCGCTCGACCGGCGCCACCCCCATCGTGGCGGGGCTCGCGGTCGCCGCGCTCACGATCGGCTGGCCCATCTCGGCCTCGCAGTCAGGTCGGCTCTACATGCGCATCGGCTTCCGCCCGACGGCGCTCATCGGCCTCGTCGTCGCGACCGTGGGCGCCCTCGCGCTGTGGCTCACCTCGGCCACCCCGAACGTCTTCGCCACGGCCGCGTCGTGCCTCGTCGTCGGCTTCGGCCTCGGCCTCGTCGCCACGCCGACGCTCATCGCGGCGCAGGCCTCGGTGCCGTGGAACGAGCGTGCCGTCGTCACGGGCACCAACATGTTCATGCGCTCGGTCGGCAGCGCCGTCGGCGTCGCGATCTTCGGCGCCATCGCGAACGCCGTCATCGCGTCCCATGGTGGCGAGGCGTCGAGCGAGGCGGTGCAGGCCGGCTCGACGGCCGTCTTCCTCGCCGTCCTCGTCGTCGCTCTCGTCACGGTCGCCGCCGGGCTGCTCATGCCCGACACGCGGGCTGAGGACGTCGCCCACGGCGGCTCGTCGGACAACGAGTCCACCGACGTCGCGCAGACCGAGCCCTCCACCGCCTGACCCGTAGCCACCGGCCGGCCAACCCTCGACAGGAACGAGTAGGGCTCGAGGGCATCGGGTACGTCGCCAGGGACAGCGTCACAGACCCCGACGACGAGGAGAACGCGATGCGCGAGCACGACGACGGCACCCGGAAGGTCGCCGACCTGATCAAGGACATCCGGATCGCGATGCTGACGCACGCGGACTCCAACGGTGTCCTCGTGAGCCACCCGATGGCGACCCAGGAGGTCGAGTTCGACGGCGACGTGCTCTTCGTCGCCGAGCGCGACAGCCACAAGGCACGCGACATCGCCACGCAGTCCCCGGCGCGCGTCAACGTCGCCTACAGCTCGAACAGCTCGTGGGTGTCGCTGTCCGGCACGGCGACCATCGTCGACGACAGCGCCAAGCTCGCCGAGCTGTGGAACTCCTTCACGGGAGCCTGGCTCGAGGGTGGGCCGGAGAACCCGAACAACATCATCATCAAGGTGAGCGCCGACTCGGCCGAGTACTGGGACTCCCCCGGCGCCAAGGTCACGCAGATCGCCAACTTCGTCAAGGCGAAGGTGACCGGCGAGCGCATCGAGGGTGACAACGAGGTCGTCGACCTCTGACCGCCTGAGACGGTCGTATGCCGTCGGGTCCCCTTCGCATTGAAGGGAACCCGAYGGCATACGTGCTTTCAGGCGTGCCTCAGAGGAGCCTCACGCCGCGCCCTTGACGAGCCGCATGACGGCTCGCTCGAGCGCGTCGCGGTCGCGCACCCGCACGAGCTCGCCCAGCTCGAGTCGGGTGCGATCGGCCTTGGTCAGGCGCGACAGGCTGCGTGCGATGGTGCGGCCGACGGCGTACTCGTCGAGGACGCGGGGGTCGACGTACGAGCTGCGGGCGACCGCGGGCGTGTTGCCGAGGTGCTCGGAGACGACCTTCATCGCGTCCTTCTCGGCGCGCTTGAGCTCGCGCTCGGAGTCGACGGGGCCGGTCCGCGCGAGCGCGACGGCAGCCGTCACGGTGGCCGCCCAGGTGCGCAGGTCCTTGACGGTGTACTCCTCGCCGACGAGCTCCTTGAAGGCGACGTTGAGGTCGCTCGAGCGCAGCTCGTGCCAGCCGTTCGTGTCGCGGTAGGCCAGCAGGCGCTCACCCGGATAGCCACTTCGCTTGAGGGACAACACGATCCGCGCCAACAGCTGGTCGGTCATGACGGCCTCGCGGGTGACGCCCGACTTCGCCGGGAACTCGAAGGTGACGTCCTCACCGCTCACCGTGACGTGGGAGCGGAGCAGCGTCGCGACGCCGTGCGAGCCGTGCTCGGCCTCGTACTCCTCTCCGCCGCTGCGGAAGAGCCCGGCGTCGAGCATCCGCAGGCCGGCGGCGGTGACGCGCTTCCGCGTCAGGCCGTTGGTGCGCAGGTCGGCCGCGATCTGCTTGCGGGCGGCCGGCAGCTTGCGGGCCAGCACGATGACGCGGTCGTGCTTCTCGCGGCCGCGCGCCTCGTGCCAGGCGTCGTGGTAGAGGTACTGACGCCGCCCCGCGTCGTCGGTGCCGACGGCCTGGATGTGGCCGTTCGGGTGCGGGCTGATCCAGACGTCCTGCCAGGCCGGCGGGATGACGAGTGCGATGACCCGTTCACGCGTCTCGGCATCGACGGCCCTGCCGTCGGCGTCGACGTAGCTGAAGCCCTTGCCCCGCCGCACGCGACGGATCCCGGGCTTGTCGATGGTGCTCCGGCGCAGTCTCACACCGTTGAGATACCCGCACCGGGTCGAGCCCCAACCGCACCCCCACCGCACCGCGCCGCGGTGCTGCGCGGCTCGGCGTGGTGGGCGGACGGGTGGTGCTCAGTCAGCAGGGTCGGGGCGCACGCCCCCGACCTCGGACGTCGCGTCCGTGGTCTCGCGGGTCGACGCCTCGGTGTCGGGACCGTCCGGGGAGGCGACCGGCACCATGTCGGGCACCTTGATCTCCGCCTGACCGGGCGGCAGAGGGGGATCGGGCGTGACGGGCGGGAAGACCGAGCCGTCGCTCTGCAGATGTGATTCGTGAGGGGTCACGTCAGTCATTACCTATCGCCCCGAGTAGGTGGTTGTCGTGCTACCTCTTCGACCATACCCACGGCTCGCTGAGGCGAACCTGTGCCTTTCGGCGCCGCCCGGGCCGCCGGACCTTCCCGACGAGAGTCAGGCGATGGCCGGCGCGCTCCGTCAGCGGGTGAGGACGCCGACCCGGCCCTGCTCGCCGGACGCCCAGCAGGCGCCGTCGTGCGTGCACTCGACGGAGTCGAAGCTCCCGGTGTCGAACGTCGACCACGTGCGGCCGCCGTCGGTCGAGACGTCGGACCCCGACGGGCCCACGGCCAGCACCGTGCGCGCCGTCCGCGGCACCCAGGCCGACCCGGACCGGTAGCCCGACGGGTTGGTCGTCGACTTCGTCCACGAGCGCCCGCCGTCGGCGGTCCACGCGGCGTTGTCGACCGCGCCGGTCGGAGCCGCGAAGTCGCCGCCGACGATGACGCCGCGCCGGGCGTCCCGGAAGGTCACCGAGAAGATGCCGGCGGACGCACCACCGGCGACGGGACTGTCGGCGACGGTCCACGTGCGGCCATGGTCGGTCGAGGTGAAGACGCGGGCCGGGTCGACACCACCGCTCACGAGGTAGGTGCGACCGCCGACACCCGACGAGAGGCAGGTGCCCGACGCCGCGAAGGCGAACTCGCCCGCCTGGGCGGCCGGCATCCCGGCCGGGTCGACGGGGGTCCACGAGCGGCCGCCGTCGGAGGTCTGGACGAGCCGGAACCTCCCGTCGACCGGGTCGCTCATCGCGAGCCCGCGCCGCGGCGAGCTGAACGCCATGCAGTCGTAGAAGGCGGCCGGGTCGGTGTTGCGGAAGCTCTCGGTCCAGGTCGCGCCACCGTCGTCGGTGACGAGGATGCGCGAGTCCTCCCCCTCCCCGATCGAGAGGATGACGGCGTGCCGCGCGTCGAAGGCCTCGATGTCGCGGAACTCCAGCGCTGCGGTGCCGAGCCCCTGCGGGCTGACGTCGCCCCACGTGCGGCCGCCGTCGGTCGTCCGCAGCACGGTGCCCTTCGTCCCGCTCACCCACGCCACGTCGCGTGAGACGGGCGCGAGGCCGCGGAAGCGCTCGGTCGTCCCGGTCGGCGTGACCGTCCAGCCGTATGCCGTCACCCCGGCCCTCGCGGGAGCGTCACGTCCCACGGCACCGGGCGACACGGCATACGCACTCGAGGTCGTGGCGACGAGCGCGGTGGTGGCGGCTGCGAGCAGGACGGATCGCGTCGGGAGTCTCATGCCTCCCGAAACTAGCCGCGATCGGGCCGGTCGGCGCGCTCAGCGGCCGGTGCCGCCGTAGACGATGGCGTCCTCGGTCGAGTCGAGACCGAAGGCGGTGTGCACGGCGCGGACGGCGTCGTCGAGGTCCTCGGCGCGGGTCACGGCCGAGACGCGGATCTCGGACGTCGAGATCATCTCGATGTTGATGCCGGCCTCGGCGAGCGCGCCGAAGAACTTCGCCGAGACGCCGGGGTGGCTTTTCATGCCGGCCCCGACGAGGGCGATCTTGCCGACGCCGTCGTCGAAACGGAGGTCGGCGTACTCGACCTCGTGCTTGATCGACTGGAGCACCGACATCGCCTTGGGGCCGTCGGCCTTGGGCAGCGTGAAGGAGATGTCGGTCTTGGCCGTCTCGGCGGCCGACACGTTCTGCACGATCATGTCGATGTTGAGGCCGGCCTCGGCGATGGCCCCGAAGATCTTGGCGGCGATGCCGACCCGGTCGGGCACGCCGACGATCGTGATCTTGGCCTCGCTGCGGTCGTGGGCGATGCCGGCGATGATCGGTGCCTCCACGGCGCCTTCTCCTTCGTAGGGGTTGTCCTTGATCCACGTGCCGGGCTTTCGCGACCACGACGAGCGGACGTGGATCGGGATGCCGTAGCGGCGGGCGTACTCGACGCACCGCAGGTGCAGGATCTTGCTGCCGTTGGCGGCGAGGTCGAGCATCTCCTCCATCGAGAGGACGTCGAGCTTGCGGGCGTTGGGCAGCACGCGCGGGTCGGCGGTGAAGACGCCGTCGACGTCGGTGTAGATCTCGCAGACGTCGGCGCCGAGCGCCGCGGCGAGCGCGACGGCGGTCGTGTCGGAGCCGCCGCGGCCGAGGGTCGTGATGTCCTTCGTCGTCTGGCTGACGCCCTGGAAGCCGGCGACGATCGCGATGTGACCGGCGTCGAGCGCGCTCTGGATGCGGCCCGGCGTCACGTCGATGATGCGGGCGGCGCCGTGGGCGTCGTCGGTGATGACGCCCGCCTGGCTGCCGGTGAAGGAGCGCGCCTCGGCGCCGAGCTGGGCGATGGCCATCGCGACGAGCGCCATCGAGATCCGCTCGCCCGACGTGAGCAGCATGTCGAGCTCGCGGGCCGGCGGGGCCGGCGTGACCTGCTCGGCGAGATCCATCAGCTCGTCGGTCGTGTCACCCATCGCGGAGACGACGACGCAGACCGAGTGGCCCGCGCGCTGCGTCTCGACGATGCGCCGGGCCACCCGCTTGATGGCCTCGGCATCGGCAACGGACGACCCGCCGTACTTCTGGACGACGATGCTCACACTGGCTCCGGATCTCCTCGGTGGTCTGCGGCGGCTCCGAGTCTAGGCGGGCTCGCAGGACGTCCACCGGGACGTCGCGATGGTGAGATGTGCGCCGATTCGTCCCGTGCGCCGAACGTTCTTGCGCGGGCTACGGGTGCAGCGCGTCGAACTCCGCCTCGCCCACGGCCTCCTCGTCGGCGTCGAGCCGCAGGTGCGCGAGGATCGAGTGGAGTGACCGGAGCGCCATCATCCCCCGGTCGCCCCAGTTGGACAGGTAGCCGAACTGCCACCACCACAGCGCCTCGAGCCTCCGACCGGCGGCGTAGTGCTTGAGCCCATGGCTCAGCGACACGGCCACGTCGACGAGGTCGTTGGTGATCGACCCGTCGGCGCGGTCGGAGGAGGTGATCGGGTCGATGACGTAGACGTAGTCGTCGATGCCGACGAAGACGTTGGCGAGGCCCGTGCGCAGCGGGTCCGAGTCGTCGTCGGCCGCATCCGGCTCGAAGCGCTCCTCGGGCACGACGTCCTGGATGGCGCCGAGTCGTGCCCCGGCGACGAGCACCTGCGACAGGGCGAGGGTCAGCAGCGGCAGCGCCGTCTCGGGGGAGCTGCCCGACGCCACCTCCGTGACGGACGTGAGGAAGGCGCTCGCCTCCGCGGCGGTCAGGTCGGCGAGACCCGACAGGTCGTCGATCTCGCCCGGGTGGCCCTCGTCCAGCGGCTCGTCAGTCATGGCCCCCAGCATGCCGTATGCCGTGTCGCCCAGTCGCGCCCGGAGCGCACCCGGAGCTGTCCGGAGCCGTCCGCACGCCAGCCCCCTCACCCTCACCCACTCGAGTGAGCGCCCAGTCCCACTCGAGTGAGCGCCCAGCACCAGCCACCACGCGTCCGTGTTGCGAAGCGCTCACTCGAGTGTTGCGGAGCGCTCACTCGACGGGAGGGTGGCTGGACGGCATACGTCCGCGGTGGGCCTGGCCCACCGACCCGTGGGAGGTCAGGCGTCGACGCGGCGGCGGCCCTCGAAGGCCCGCCCGAGGGTCACCTCGTCGGCGTACTCGAGGTCACCGCCGACGGGCAGGCCCGACGCGAGACGCGTCACGGTGAGGCCGACGTCACGCAGCAGCCGGCTGAGGTAGGTGGCCGTGGCCTCGCCCTCGAGGTTGGGGTCGGTCGCGATGATGACCTCCTGCACCTCACCGGAGGCGAGGCGCACCATGAGCTCGCGCACCCGCAGGTCGTCGGGACCGATGCCGTCGATGGGGCTGATCGCGCCGCCGAGCACGTGGTAGGTGCCACGGAACTCACGGGTGCGCTCGATGGCGACGACGTCCTTGGGCTCCTCGACGACACAGATCGCCGTCTGGTCGCGGCGCGGGTCGGCGCAGATGCGGCACCGCTCTGCCTCGGCGACGTTGCCGCACTGCTCGCAGAAGCGGACCCGGGCCTTGACCTCGGTGAGCGCCGTGACGAGCCGCGTCACGTCGTCGGAGTCGGTCTGGAGCAGGTGGAACGCGATGCGCTGGGCGCTCTTGGGACCGACTCCGGGGAGTCGTCCGAGCTCGTCGATCAGGTCCTGCACCGCGCCTTCGTACACACCGCAACACTAAGCCCCGCAATCACCTGCTGCGCACCGCCGCACCGGACTAGCGTGGTGAAGCAGAGTCAGGGGCGACGGGTCGAGCGGGGTGTCGGAGTGGGTGACCAGATGGACGACCGGACGGTGTCCCGGCGCAGCGAACGCATCCAGGGCGCCATGCCCTTCCGGACGATGTTCTGCTTCCGGATGCACTCCGGGTACGCCGAGCGCCGGCTCGAGCCCGGAGTGCTCGACTTCACGTTCGGCGACCCCCACGAGCTGCAGGTGCCGGCCTACGTCGATGCCCTCCGCGAGGCCGCGGTGCCCCGCGACGCGCTGTGGGTCGCCTACAAGCAGAGCGAGGTCGCGGCACAGGCAGCGGCCGCGGCCTCGCTCGAACGGGTCGTGCCACTCGGCCGGGGCGACACCGCGACGGCCGAGTCGGTCGAGGCGGCCCTGCCGCACTTCCGCGGCGCGTTCGAGGCCGCCCGCACCTGACCGTGCGCGGCTCGCGCCACGATCAGTCGGCGAGCGTCGCCGACCACCGCTCCTCGATGCGCCCGAGCCGCCACACGGCGAGCGCCACGGCCCAGGTGAGGACGAAGAGCCCGACGATCCAGAAGCCGACGTCGCCGAGGTCGATCGAACCGACCCACGCGACCGGTCCCGACGTGACGTCGAGCTTGTCGGCGAGCAGCCCGACGAGCTCGATGACGCCGATGAGGAGGGCGACGGCCACCGACAGCGACGTGACGGTGATGTTGTAGAAGATCTTGCGCACCGGCCGGTTGAACGCCCAGCCGTAGGCGACGCTCATGAACGACCCGTCGAGGCTGTCGAGGAGGGACATGCCCGCGGCGAAGAGCACGGGAAGGGTGAGGACGGCATACCAGGGCAGGGCGGCCGCGGCGGCGCCGCCGGCGATGACGAGCAGCCCCACCTCGGTCACCGTGTCGAAGCCGAGGCCGAAGAGCAGCCCGACCGGGAACATGTGCCACGGCTTGCGCACGGCCCGCGTGACGCGCCCGAGGATGCGGTTGAGGAAGCCGCGCTTGTCGAGCTGCCGCTCGAGCTCGGCCTCGTCGTAGTGCCCCGAGCGCATCCGGCGGAAGACCTTGAGGATGCCGACGAGCGCCGCGAGGTTGATGAGACCGATGAGGACGAGGAAGACGCCCGAGACCGTCGTGCCCCAGACGCCGGTCGCCTGTTGCAGCGCCGAGCCGTCGTCCTCGAGGGCGCCGGCGAGGGCCCGGATGCCGAGGGCCACGAGCATGACCATGACGAAGACGACCGACGAGTGTCCGAGGCTGAACCAGAAGCCGACGCTCATCGCCTGCCTGCCGTCGGCGAGCAGCTTGCGAGTCGTGTTGTCGATGGCGGCGATGTGGTCGGCGTCGAAGGCGTGGCGCATCCCGAGGGTGTAGGCCGTGACGCCGAGCCCGACGCCGAAGAGCTGGCCGGCGACGCGGTACTCCGCCGGGGCCACGACGAGGACGAGCAGTCCCCAGCCGACGACGTGCAGCAGGGCCACGAAGGCCGCCATCCCGACGAGGCTGCGTCGCTCGTCCCGGGAGAGCCGCCGGCGCACAGCCGAGCCCGAGCGCGGGCCCGAGCTCGGGCGGGGGGACGTCAGGGTCACGGCCCCACGCTAGATGCGACTGGGTCGCATCTGCAACGCCCACCCTCAGATGGCGGGCTCGCCGCCCGGCACCTCGTTGTACGTGTCGACGCGCTCCTGGCCACTCAGCTCCGCGATGGCCTCCATGACCCGGTCGGTCAGCAGGCGCCGCGCCTTGCCTGCGGGCATGCCGGCGTACTCCTCGACCCCGATCGGCTCACCGAAGCGCACCGTGACCTTCGCGAGCCGCGGGAAGCTCGCCCCGACGGGCTGGATGTCCTCGGTCCCGATGAGCCCGACCGGCACGACGGGGACCTGCGCGGTGAGCGCGAGCCACGCCACGCCCGTACGCCCGCGGTAGAGCCGGCCGTCCCGCGAGCGCGTGCCCTCCGGGTAGATGCCGAACGCGTCGCCCGCCTTGAGCACCTCGAGTGCCGCGTCGAGGCTCTCCTGCGCGGCGGTCGGCGAGTGCCGGTTGACCGGCACCATCCCGACGGCGCTGAAGAAGCCCTTGCGCACGAAGCCGCCGACGCCCGTGCCCGTCCAGTACTCCTCCTTGGCGAGGAAGCGCACCTGCCGCGGCGAGGCGAGCGGGATGGCGAAGGAGTCGATGAACGACCGGTGGTTGCTTGCCACGACCACGCCGCCTTCGCGCGGGATGTTCTCCTTGCCCTCGATGGTGGGCCGGTACAGCGCATGGGACAGCGGGTACAGGAGGTTGCGCCCGAGGCTGTAGAACATGGGCCACAGCCTAGGGCCGTCCAGCGGCCGTCCGGTGTGGGGCGTGCGTCGCGACGGCCCGGTGTTCACCCCTTGGTATGCCGGGTGGCGGGCCCGAGCACGTCGGGCGCAGACGCGTCAGGCGTGGGCGCGAACGGCCCAAGCGGTGGCCATGATGTAGAAGGGCGGCGCGGGCAGCAGCTCGCGGCAGTGCTCGCGCAGGCGGACGCGTCCGACCTCGTCGAGGCTCTGCACGTGCGCCCCCGCCGGACCGACGCCGAGCGTGTAGGGGTCCCACCAGTCCTCGAAGGTCGGGTGCCGCACGGTGACCGTGAGCGCGGTGTCCTCGATCTGGTTGAGACCGGCCTGGTCGCAGAAGTGGGCCAGCTCGCCCTCGCGGACCCCGCTCATCCCCGACTCGTCGTCGACGCCGGGGTCGAGGTCGCGGGCCGCCTGCCAGAAGACGGTGAGCGGCGCTCCCCCACCGGCGAGGTCCCACACGCACGCCGAGACGGTCCCGCCCGGCCGCGTGACCCGGGCCATCTCGTGCAGGCCGAGCACCGGATCGGCCATGAAGCTGACGACGAGCTGGGCGAGCGCGTGGTCGAAGAGGTCGTCGGGAAAGGGCAGCGCCTCGGCCGTTCCGGTCTGCACGTCGAGCGTCGGGAACGACTGGCGCAGGGCGGCGAGCAGCTGTTGCGACGGGTCGACCGCCGAGACCCCGTCGACGCCCAGCCGGTCGATGAGGACTCGGGTCAGGGCGCCGGTCCCACAGCCCACGTCGATGGCCCGACCCGGTCCGGCCACACCGGACCAGTCGGCAAATCGTGTGGCGAGCGGCCCCGAGTAACGCCCCATGAAGCGGTTGTAGGCGTCCGCCGCAACCTCGAAGGTCACCTTGCGACGCTACTCCCGGGAGGCGTACGCCCACGGGTGAATGAACATTCTCCTAACCCCGAGTCAGCAGCTGCCGCAGGCGTCCCCGGCCGAGGGGACCGGCGTGGGACAGGGCGGGCTGGGTCAGTTCTCGAGCTCCTGGACGACCCGACCGCCGAGCACCTTCTCGATGACGGAGCGCCCGACGTCCCCGGACTGCTCGATGTCCTCGTCGTCGTCGCTGACCGCCGAGTCGTCGGTGACCGGCTGGCGCGGCGGGTCGTCGTCGGTGGGGCGAGAGCCTCCGGCGCGCGACCGGGCCTGGGCGAACGACTGCCGGACGGCACTCGCCCCGCGCACGGCGGAGTCGGTGGGCACGTCTCCCCCGCCGGACGCCCCCGCGGCTGCCGGGTCTGTGTCCCCCGCGGCGGACGCTACCGGCTGACCAACCGCACCCGACGCACCCGACGCACCCGACGCACCGGACGCCGGCGACTCCCCGGCGGGGGCGGTGGCCCAGTCGGGGGCGGGCCCGGTCGCCGAGCCCCAGCCGGCGTTGTCCTCGAGCGAGCGGCCGGAGACCGGGCTCAGCCCGGCATCGGCGAGGGCGGTCGCGCCGCGCGAACCGGTGGTTGACGCGCCGCCTCCTGCGCTCGGGGACGATCCACCGGATCCGCCGGCCCCGCCCGGAGCGCTGTCTCGGGAGCCGGCGGACTCATGCCCCGCGCCGGCATCACCCCACGACTGGCGGCCTGCGCCGCCATCACCCTGCTGGCCCGATGGCTGACCGACGTCCGGACCACCGGGCGCACCCTTGCTGGGAGGGTCCGGCAGCCCGGGCGGGACCACTCCCGGCGGCGGCGCGACGGGGGCCTGCTGCGAGACCGCGTCGACGTGGATGCCGTCGACGATGGCGTCGACGCCGAGCTCGTCGATGAGGGCCTGTCGGACGATGTCGGCGTGGTTGCCGGCGCGGAAGGTCTGCGTCAGGCCGGCCGTCGCGATGCCGAGGGTGAGCTTCTTGCCGTCGAAGGCCGTGACCTGGGCGTTCTGGGACACGAAGGTCCAGGTGATGCGACGCATCGTGAAGATGCGACCGAGCACGTTGGGCCAGGCCCGGCGGATGGCATCGGTGTCCATGCCACCGGCAGGAGCGCCCTCGGCGCCGGCGTCGTCGGTGCCGGTGGACGCCCTGCCCGCCGGATGCGACGCGGGGGCGGACGGCGACGGCGCGGCCGTGGCCGCGGACCGAGCCTCGTCGGAGGCACCGGCGAGGTGTTGGCCCCCGGTGTGCGACTGGTCGACGGACGACGGGGCGCCGACGGACTCGTCCGGCGTCATGACCGGCGGGGAGCCGACCTCGGCCCGGGTGGCGTCGACGCGGCCCGCATCACCCGGACCCGACGGACCAGCAGTCGCGGCAGCAGCCGCGCCGGGGGTGTCGATGCCGGTGCTGCGACCACCCCCGCCCATGCCACCGGCGGCGTGCGAGGCGCCTGACCCGCCGCCGCCCGGCGGAGGCGTGTAGTCGGAGACGGTGCGCGGCGGCGCGGACACGGCCGAGGTCCCCGAGGCCGACGGGCCGGACGGGGCCGGAGCTGACGGCGGGGCGGGAGGCGCGCTCATCGGCGCCCCCACGGGCGGGACGTCGGCACGGGCGGCGGTCGGGACCCCGCCGACGTCGAGGCGCCGCTCGAGACGGTCGAGGCGGGCGGCATACCCCTGCTCGCCGGAGGCGGCCGGGAGGAGGATACGGGCACAGATGAGCTCGAGCTGGAGCCGGGGCGCGGTGGCACCGGTCATCTCGGTCAGGCCGGTGTTGACGATGTCGGCCGCCCGCGACAGCGCGCCCGGGCCGAACGCCGCCTGCTGCACCCGCATGCGCTCGAGCTGGTCCTCGGGGACGCCGCGCAGCACCTGCGAGACGCCCTCGGGGATCGCCGCGACGATGATGAGGTCGCGCAGCCGTTCGAGGAGGTCCTCGACGAAGCGTCGCGGGTCGTGGCCCGACTCGATGACCCGGTCGATCTGGCGGAAGGTCGCGGCGCCGTCACCAGCGGCCATCGCGTCGACGGTGCTGTCGAGCAGCTCGCCGTCGGTGAAGCCGAGCAGCGACACGGCGCCGTCGTAGGTGAGCCCCTCGGGACCCGAGCCGGCGATGAGCTGGTCGAGGACCGACAGCGAGTCGCGCACCGAGCCCCCGCCGGCGCGCGTGACGAAGCTGAGCACGCCCGGCTGCACCGCGACGTGCTCGGACTCGAGCAGCCGCTCCATGTACGTCGACAGCTTGGCCGGCGGGACGAGGCGGAAGGGGTAGTGGTGGGTGCGCGAGCGGATCGTGCCGATGACCTTCTCGGGCTCGGTCGTCGCGAAGACGAACTTCACGTGCTCCGGCGGCTCCTCGACGATCTTGAGCAGCGCGTTGAAGCCCTGCGGCGTCACCATGTGCGCCTCGTCGATGATGTAGATCTTGAAGCGGCTCTGCGCCGGGCCGTAGCTCGCCCGCTCGCGCAGGTCGCGGGCGTCGTCGACACCACCGTGGCTCGCGGCGTCGATCTCGATGACGTCGACCGAGCCGGAGCCGCCGCGCGCGAGCGCCACGCACGAGTCGCACGTCCCGCACGGGATCGGCGTCGGGCCCTGCTCGCAGTTGAGGCAGCGCGCGAGGATGCGCGCGCTCGTCGTCTTGCCGCAGCCGCGCGGGCCGCTGAAGAGGTAGGCGTGGTTGACCCGACCCGTGCGCAGCGCCTGCATGAGCGGCTCCGTCACGTGCTCCTGGCCGATGACGTCGGCGAAGCTCTCGGGCCGGTAGCGGCGGTACAGGGCGGTGGCCATGCCCGAAACCCTAACGGCCACGACCGACGCCGGGAACGCCGACCGAGCAGCCGGCGGCGGCGCACCGTGCGGACGGTCGGGACCGTCGAAAGGGTGAACAGCTCCTTACGGACCGCTGGTCGGACGAGCGACTGTCACCGGGTGTGCCTAGGGTCGATGCACCGGTCCGCTGTGCACGGTGCACCAGCGGCCGACGGAGGAGGTCACCCATGCCCGACCCGACCTGGGACGCCGACACGCTCGTCGCCCGCTACGACGAGGTGCGAGCCCACACCGAGACGCTCGCCGCCCCGCTGTCCCCCGAGGACCAGACCGTCCAGACGATGCCCGACGTGTCGCCGACGAAGTGGCACCGCGCGCACGTCACGTGGTTCTTCGAGACGTTCGTGCTCGCCGACCACGAGCCGTCGTTCAAGCCCTACCAGGACCGCTACTGGTTCCTCTTCAACAGCTACTACGAAGGCGTCGGGCCCCGCCATGCCCGCGCCGAGCGAGGATTCGTCACCCGCCCGGGCGCCCACGACGTCGGGCTCTACCGCGCCGACGTCGACTCGCGGATGCGCGATCTCGTCACGACCCTCGACGGCGGTTCGCTCGAGAAGCTCACGTCCACCATCGAGCTCGGCTTCCACCACGAGCAGCAGCACCAGGAGCTGCTCCTCATGGACATCAAGCACGTCCTGTCGGTCAACCCCCTCCAGCCGACGTATGCCGGCAGCCCCCTCGCGCCGTCGGCTCCCGACCCGTGGGGCTGGGTCGACGTCGAGGGCGGCCTCGTCGAGGTGGGTCACCGTGGCGGCGGGTTCAGCTTCGACAACGAGCTGCCGCTGCACCAGCAGTGGCTCGAGCCGTACCGCCTCGCCGACCGCCTCGTCACCAACGGCGAGTGGCTCGAGTTCACGGCCGACCGCGGCTACGAGCGCCACGAGCTCTGGCTCTCCGACGGCTGGGGGAAGGTGCGCGCCGAGGGCTGGCGGGCGCCCTTCTACTGGTCCGAGGTCGACGGGGTGTGGTTCGAGCACACGCTGAGCGGCACCCGGCCCGTCGACCCGGGGCTCCCGGTCAGCCACGTCAGCCACTACGAGGCCGACGCGTACGCCACGTGGGCGGGCAAGCGGCTCCCCACCGAGGCCGAGTGGGAGCACGCCGTCGTCGCCGACGGCCAGTCCGAGCCGCCGGCCACCGGCGCCAACCTCGCCGACACCGAGACGTTCCACCCGCGCGCGGCCGGTCCGAGCACCGGCCACCTGCGCCAGGTCTACGGCGACTGCTGGGAGTGGACGAGCTCGGCCTACCTCGCCTACCCCGGCTACCACGCGCCGGCCGGCGCCATCGGCGAGTACAACGGCAAGTTCATGTCGGGCCAGATGGTGCTGCGTGGCGGGTGTGCCCTGACCCCGCCCGGTCATGCCCGGGCGACCTACCGCAACTTCTTCCCGCCGGGCTCACGCTGGGCGCTGTCCGGCGTCCGCCTCGCCGACGGCGGTGAGCGCCGATGAGCGCCCGCGAGCCGGTCGTCACCGTCGCGCTCGACCCCGACTGGGCGTCGGGAGCGCTCGTCGACGACGTACGCCGTGGGCTCGGGTCGCAGCCGCGCACCCTGCCGCCGAAGTGGCTCTACGACGACGCCGGCTCCGACCTCTTCGACGAGATCACGCGACTGCCGGAGTACTACCCGACCGAGCGCGAGCGGGCCATCCTGCGCGACCACGCCGCCGACATCGTGACCGCGTGCGACGCGACGACCGTCGTCGAGCTCGGCAGCGGCACGAGCGACAAGACCCGCACCCTGCTCGACGCGTTCGCCGCGCGCGGGAGCCTCGAGCGCTTCGTCCCGGTCGACGTGTCCGAGCAGACCCTGCGGGACGCGGCGGCGATGCTCTCCGAGCGCTACCCGTCGCTGCGCGTCGAGGCCCTCGTCGGCGACTTCACGCTGCACCTCGGGCACCTGCCAACAGGCGGGCGGCGGCTCGTCGCCTTCCTCGGCGGGACCATCGGCAACTTCTACGTCGAGGAGCGGGCGGCCTTCCTCGGGGCCCTGCACGACAGCCTCGAGTCCGGTGACTGGTTCCTGCTCGGCACCGACCTCGTCAAGAGCACCGACCGGCTCATCGCCGCCTACGACGACAGCCGCGGTGTCACGGCGCGGTTCGTCACGAACTGCCTGCGCGTGCTCAACCGCGAGCTCGGCGCCGACTTCGACATCGAGGCCTTCTCGTACGTCCCCTTCTGGGACCCGCGTCAGGAGCGGATGGACCTCCGGCTGCGCGCCGACATGCCGCAGCGGGTGAGCATCCCCGGTGCCGACCTGACGTTCGACCTGGCGCACGGCGAGGAGATCCGCGTCGAGATCTCGACGAAGTTCCGCCGCGAGAGCCTGCGCGACGAGCTGGGCGCGGCCGGCTTCACGGTCGAGCGCACGTGGACCGACGACGACGGCGACTTCGCCCTGACCCTCGCCCGACGGGACGGTTGACCGGGGTCATTCCGAGGGCGGTGCGGCTCAGGCGAGCAGCAGCTCGGTGAGCGTCTCGACCCACCACTGCTCGACCTCGTCGACGGACCAGCCGCGCTCGCGCGTCGCGATGTCGAAGGTCTGGATCGAGCACACCGTCGCGTAGACGTCGAGGGCCCGGTCCAGCGTGAGTCCGTCGCGCAGCGCCCCGCTCGGCCACGAGGCGAACAGCCCGCGCCGGTTCGCGTCACCGCGGGCCCGCCCCTGCTCGTACGCCGCGGCGAGCGCGGGCTCGTTGCGCCCACCCTCGACGGTGAGCCGCAGGCCGTCCCCACCGCGCTCGAAGAGTCGCCGGTCGAACCGGATGAACGCAGCGAGCTGCCCTCTCGGGTCACCCTGCGCCGCGTCGATCTCGCGGGCGACCTGCTCGACCCCGGCATCCAGCTCACCGCTCTCGACGAGGGAGGTCGCGAGCCCCGCCTTGGTGCCGTAGACCGCATAGACCGTGGCCTCGGAGACGCCGGCATCCGCCGCGACCGAGCGCACGCTCGTGCCCGCCCACCCCGACTCGACGAAGCGCTGCCGGGCGGCCCGTGCGATGCGTTGCTTCGTCTGCTCGGCCTGCTCCTCGCGAAGGGAGGAGTGGTAGGCGCGAGGGGCGGGCTCGGAGCTCTTCACGGAAACCACTGTACAGCTCGGTTGAGCGGTTCTATATTGACTGAGTATTGCTCACTCAATCATGAGCGACTCACTCAAAGGAGAGCACCATGAGCACGACCCAGCTGGACCCGTCCGCCACCGAGGCCGCGCCGCACACCGCCGCCACCAACAGGGCCGGCGCCGACACGTCCGCCGCCGACACGGCGGCCGCCGTCCTGCGGCGCCTCGAGTCGGCCTGGAACGCCGGCGACGGCCAGGGCTTCGGCGCGCCCTATGCCGCGGACGCGGCCTTCGTGAACATCCGCGGCGAGCACCACCGAGGACGCGACGCCATCGCCGGCGGACACGCGGGGATCTTCGCGACCATCTACGCCGGCAGCACGAACCGGATGGAGCTCGTGGACGCACGCCACCTCGCCGACGACGTCATCGTCGCGACGTCGCGCAACACCCTGGACGTCCCGAGCGGTCCACTGGCCGGCATCCACGCCGCCACCTCGACCTCGGTCCTCGTCCGCGTCGGCGAGACCTGGCAGATCGCCGTCACCCACAACACCCTCGAGGCCACGCGATGAGCGCCCTCGTGGGCGGGACGGTCGGCGAGGCACTCGCGGGCCGCGCGGCCGAGACCAACACCACCCCCGCGTCGGAGCGCACGTCCGCCCCATCCCGCCTCGCGCGTCGCGCCGCCGTGGTCTTCGGCGTCGGTGGAGCCCTGCTCGCCGTCGGCGGGACGATGCACCCGCACGAGACGTCGGGTTCGATGCACGAGTGCCTTCTCGCGCTCATCGGGTCCCCGGTCTGGCTGCCCGCACACGCCGTGCTCCTCGCGGGCATGCTGACGACACTGGTCGGCCTCGTCCTGCTCCGGCGCCACGACGCCTTCCCGGCCGGGGTCCGGCCGTGGCTCACCGGGACGATCGTCGCCTGGGCCGTCGCGACGCCGGAGTTCGTGCCGCACCTGCTCGCCGGCGGTGAGCACGATGCGCTCGAGGCCGGCGGCGCGACCCCGATGGTCGACACCCATCTGGCGCTCTCGACCTTCACGACCCCGCTCGTCGGCGTGTCTGCGGCCCTGCTCGCCGTCGCGGTCGCACGGGCGGCAGCGACGTGGCCCGCCCGGATCCTCGCCGTCCTCGGCGTCGTCGGGGGTCTCGGTTTCGCTGTCGCCGCACCACTGCTGGCGGTCACGGGCAACCCGCAGGTCTCGAACCTCTTCGCCGCGCAGACCCTCATCGACGTCTGGATCATCGGCACGAGCGTCCGCGTCGTCCTGTCCGAGAGGGCGGCGCGGCGCTGACCCAGGACGCGCCGCCCGAGGTATGCCGTCGCGCCCGGCCGCGACGGCATACCCCTGTGCCGGAGGAACGCGGGGCTCATCCGTCGGGGTGCCCGCGGAAGCCGTCCGGGCGTTTGGCACACTGGGCGCTCCAGTACGACACGATGTAGGAGATCTCCGCATGACCCCTCGTTCCCTCTACCGCCGGATCGCCCTCGCGGAGGTGGTGACGTGGGCGCTGCTCCTGCTCGGGATGGTCCTCAAGTACGTGACCCACACGACCGAGCTGGGGGTCAGGGTCTTCGGACTCGTGCACGGCGTCGTCTTCATCGCGTTCTGCCTCGTCACGCTCCTGCTCTGGGTCAACCAGCGCTGGACCGCCCGAGAGGGTCTGCTCGGCCTGCTCAGCGCGGTGCCGCCGTTCCTCACCGTGTGGTGGGAGCGACGCCTCGAGCGTCGCGGGCGCCTCGACGGCGGCTGGCGCCTCGGCCGCGGCGGCGACACGCCGGCCACTCCGGCCGAACGCCTCGTCGCCGCCCTGCTCTCCCGGCCGTTGGTCGCCGTGGGTGTCGGCGTCGTCGCGGTGCTCGCGCTGACCGGCGCCGCCCTGCTCCTGGGCCCGCCCGTCGGCACGCAGGGCTGACCCGGCGCCCGACGTCGCCCCTCACGGCTCGTGGGTACCTCCTCCCGGTCAGGGCATTCCGAGCCGGGCGGCATACGGTGGCTTCCGACAGCTCGACCGGGTCGACGAAGGGATGGAAGCAGATGGGTGCGGTCGCAGTGCTGACCGGTGAGGTCCGTGCGGAGGGCGTCGGCAAGACGATCGACGAGACGACCCTGCTGCTGCCGACCGACGTCAGCGCCGACCCCGGCGAGTGCATCGTGCTCCGGGGTCCCAACGGCTCGGGCAAGACGACCCTGCTCCGGATCATCGGCGGGCTGCTCGTGCCCAGCACGGGAACCGCGACCATCGGCGGCCGCGAGGCCGACGAGCGCGACCGGACGGTCCGCGCCGCCGTCGCCGCCCTGCTCGGCGCGCCGACGACCTACCGGGACCTGACCCTCGTCGACCACCTCGTCCTCATCGACTCGACGTGGGGTGGTGACCCGGCCACGTCCGACGACCGCAGCCTCGCCCTCCTCGACCGCCTCGGCATCGCCCACCTCGACGACCGCTTCCCGCACGAGCTGTCGTCGGGTCAGGAGCAGCTCTTCCGGCTCGCGCTGACGTTCTCGCGCCCCGCCAGCGTCGTGCTCCTCGACGAGCCCGAGCAGCGGCTCGACACCGGCAAGCGCCAGGTCGTCGCCGAGCTGATCCGCGAGCGCACCGAGTCCGGCGGCACGGTGGTCATGGCCTGTCACGACCCCGAGCTGACGGCCACCCTCGCGACCCGCGTGGTCGACATCGTCCCGGCGCGCTGACCACGGACCGCCGATGAGCAAGCGCAAGCAGCCGGCCCGCAGAAAGGCCGCACCTGCACCCACGACCCCTGCACCCACGACTCCCGCACCCGCGACCCCCGCACCCACGACCCCCGAGCCGACGGCGGAGCCGGCGGCGACCCGGACGCCCGGCGAGACGGCATACGACCGCTCGGCACGTGACGTCACGGCACCGGCCGAGGTCGACTACGACGACCACGACCTCCTCGGCCAGGCCGACTGGGTCATCGGTGGCGAGGCCGCGCGCAAGGCCCGGCAGCAGGGGCTGTATGCCGGCTACGTCCTCTTCCTCGGCGCGCTCGTCTACGGCCTCCCGATCGTCCAGGCCGTGTTCCGCACGTCCGATGCCTCCTCGCTCGGTGACCAGCTGAGCTCGCCCGAGGCGATCGCGCTGCTCGTCGCGTCCGTCGCGGCGCTGCTCGGAGCGGTGGTCTTCGCCGGCCGCTTCCGGGGCCCGGTCGTGCCGCCCATGCCCTGGATCGACCTCGTGCTCCCCGTGCCGCTCGACCGGGCCCTGGCCTTGCGTCGGTGGTGGCGCTACGCCGCCGTCGGGGGCCTGTTCATCGGGGCGCTCAGCGGGCTGACCATCGGGGCCGGCCTGGCCTTCGCGCACCTGGCCGGCCCGGTGACGATCATCGTGACCACGGCTGTCGGCACCGCGCTCGGTGTCCTCGCCACGCGCCTCTGGCTCTGGTCGCAGGTGCGCTCCTGGCCCGGCCCGGACCGCGGTCTCAGCCTGCTCTGGCGCGTGCCCGATGCCCTGCGCGAGCTGCACGCCGAGTCGCTGCGGGCCCACTCGGCCAACACCTCGACGATGGCCGGGTCCGCCCTCACGGGCAACCTGCGCACCGCGCGCCTCGCGCTGACCCGCCCGGTCCGCCACGGTCGCTCCGCGCGACTCCGCCCGGGCCGACCCTTCGGCGTGCTCGTCCGCCGCGACGTCATCGGCCTGCGGCGCACGCCGGGCGCGTTCCTCTCGGGCCTCGGCCTCACGCTCCTGGGCGGCGCGATCGTCACGTGGGCGTTTACGCAACCGGCGGCCCCGAGCATCGCGGCGACGATCGGCCTGCTGCCGCTCTACCTCGGCTTCGGCGCCTGGGCGGAGGGGTTGCGCCTGCAGGCCGACAACGTCGGCACTCCCTCCCTCCTCGGCACCGGCGAGCTGACCGAGGCCGTGGCCCACGTGACGGTCCCCACCGCCCTGACGCTCCTGGTGCTCGGCGGCTGGGTCGCCGTCGCCGGTGCCCTCGGGTCGCTGCCGGCCAGTGCGCCGCTGTCGCTGTGGCTGATCCTCGTGCTCGTCGTCGCCGGCAACGTGCTGGCGGCCTTCCGCGGCTCCCCCACCTTCATGCTGCGTCCCCAGATGGTCATCGCCTGGTACGCCGTGCCGGCCCTCACCGTCGTCGTGCTCGGCTCGCTCGTCGCGGTGCTGACCAAGGCCGCCAGCTACACGTGGCTCTCGGTCGTGAGCTGGCTCGTCTACGCCGTGCTCGCCTGGGCGGTCTCGAAGGTGCGCCGGCTGACCTACCTGCACCGCGCCTGAGCGACAACCCGTTCGCGGTCGGCGGTGACCACTCGTTAGGTTCGGGGCCATGAGCGAGCTGCGCACGCGTGACGTCGTCGACGCCGACCTCCCCGCCGTCCTGGCCATCCGCAACCGGTCGTTCGGTCCGCTCGGCACCGGCGGCGACGTGTGGTGGCAGCGCGTCTCGGCCGAGACCCTCGGTGGCCGGATGATCGCGGTCGTCGACGAGTCCGACCAGGTCATCGGCGCGGGCCGGATCCGACCCTACGAGCAGGCGTGGGGCGGACAGCACCTGCGGATGGGCGGCGTCGCCGGCGTCTACGTCGAGCCGAGCGCCCGCGGCCGGGGCGTCGCGACGACCCTGACCCGCGCCCTCATCACGAGGATGAGCGAGCTCGGCGACGTCGTGTCGTGCCTCTTCCCGACCACGGCGACCCTGTACCGCCGCACCGGCTACGAGATCGGGGGCGTGCAGACCCGGATGACGTATGCCGCCCACCACCTCCGCGACCTCGGCGCCACGCGCGCCGGGCGGGCTGGGTCGACCGGCCTGCGCCCCGCGGTGCCGAGTGACGCGCAGCAGATGCACGACCTCGCCCGCGCCTCGAACGCCCGGCACGGGGTCAGCGGACCGATGGTGCGCTCGGTGGCGGCACTCACCGGGATGCTCGAGCGCGACGAGCTCATCGCCTACGTCGTCGACGGCGGCTTCGTCGTCTACGACCTGTCCGAGCAGGCCGTCACGGTCAGGGATCTCGTCGCGACGACCCCCGAGGCAGCGGCGACGCTGTGGGGCGTCGTCGGATCGGGCTCGTCCGCCGCGCCGACGGTGCACACCTTCCTCGACCCGCGCGACCCGGTGACGCTCGCGCTGGGCGGGCTGCCGACGGTGGAGGTCCAGCAGATCCCGTGGATGGGCCGGGTCGTCGACCTGGGGGCTGCCTTCGCCGGGCGAGGCTTCGGTCGGCACCTCTCGGTCGAGGCCGACCTGGTCGTCGACGACACCGAGGCGCCCGCCAACACCGGTCGGTGGCGCCTGTCGGTCCGCGACGGGCGTGGCACCGCGACACGCACCGACGACGCCCCGGTTCGAGGTGATGCCGGCACTGACGCGGCTGACGCGATCACCTCGAACGCGCTGCGGGTCGAGGCGCGCGGGCTGGCGGCACTGTGGTGCGGCTGGTCCGTGTCGCGCCTGCGCCAGGCCGAGCTCGCGACCGGGGGCAGCCCCGACGGCGATGCCGCCCTCGACGCCGTCTTCGCCTGCCAGCCCTTCATCACCGAGTACTTCTGACAGCAGGCTGACCCCGTCGAGTGGCCCCGTCGTCACACCGGGGACTGGGACCGGTGCGACCGCTGGGCCACGCGGCCACTCGAGTGGGAGCGGGCGCTCACTCGAGTGGGACTTGGCGCTCACTCGAGTGGTGACGGGCAGGCGGTCAGTCGGTGGTCGAGGCGGTGGTCGAGGCGGTGGTCGAGGCGGTGGTGGTGGCTCGGTCGGGCTCGCGGACGGCGGGGATGGCCACGAGGGCGACGACCGCCATGGCGCCGACGACGAGCAGCGAGTGCAGCACGCCGACGTGGTCGCCGAGGAAGCCGAGCAGCGGCGGCCCGGCGAGGAACGCGGTGTAGCCGATCGTCGAGACGACGCTCATCCGGGCGGCGGCACGCCTCGGGTCGTCGGCCGCGGCGCTCATGCCGACGGGGAAGCCGAGGCTCGCCCCGACACCCCAGATCGCGGCGCCGACGAAGGCGAGCACCGGACCGCCGTAGACGACGAGGAGGCAGCCGACGACGGCCGACACGAAAAGGACGCGGAGCACCGGCACGCGGCCGCGCTCGTCGAGCACGCGGGTGCCGAGCAGTCGGCCGGCCGTCATCGCCGTGAGGAAGACCGCGAAGCCGACGACGCCCACCCAGCGCTCGAGGCCGTAGCCGTCCGAGAGCGCCACCGCGACCCAGTCGTTGGCGGTGCCCTCGGTGAACGCGGCGGCGAGGACGACGACGCCGATGAGCAGGGTGCGCGGCTCGCGCCAGGCCGCACCGATCCCCGCCTCCGAGCGCACCTCGGCGCCCGTCTCGTCGGTCTCGACCGAGCGGGGCAGGAAGGCGCGCAGGAACCACGGGGTCACGGCGAGCAGCAGCACGACGACGCCGGCGAGGTGCACGGCGACCGGGACGTGGAGGAACGACAGGCCCGCACCGATGAGGGCGCTCACGACCGTGCCACCGCTGAAGGCCGCGTGGAAGTGCGGCATGATCGCGCGGCCGAGGAAGCGCTCGACCTCGGCGCCCTCGAGGTTCATCCCCACGTCGAAGACCCCGGTGCCGATGCCGACGAGCACGAGGCCCGCCATGACGACGGCACGGTTGTGGGCGACGTCGACACCGAGGCCGACGCCGAGCAGACCGAGGCTCTGGACGACGGCGGCGCCCATCAGGGTGCGGGCCGCACCGAGGCGGTGCACGATCCAGCCGGACAGCGGGAGGCCGATGACCGAGCCGAGCGAGGCGGCGAGCAGGGTCAGGCCGAGCTGTCCGGCCGAGAGCCCGAGCTCGTGCTTGATGTCCGGCACTCGTGAGGCGAAGGCCGCGAAGGCCGCCCCGTTGATCGCGAAGGCCGTGAAGACGGCGGCGCGGGCCGTGCGGACGACGGCGGCCGGCGGGGCACTGACGGCGGACATGGAGCAAGCCTCTCAAGGGACGACCGACGCGGGGGGCGTGAAGCGAGGGGGGTGAAGCAGGCCGGCCGTCCGTGCGGCCGACCACCTCGACGACGGTCTGGCGATGGTTCGGGACGAGGGTCGCCCCGGTGAGACCGAACCCTCGAGCGTTTCGAATCGATTCGACTCGAAACGTTTCGATAGCATGCCTCCCATGGTCACCCGAGGTCAAGCCCGTCCGACGCTGCGCGACGTCGCCGAGCGCGCGGGCGTCTCGGTGTCGACGGCCTCCCTCGTCTTCAGCGGCAAGGGTCCGGTCGCGGAGGCCACGGGCGACCGCGTCCGTGCCGCCGCGACCGAGCTCGGCTTCACCGGGCCCAACCCGCTCGCGTCGTCACTGCGCCAGGGCCGCTCGGGCGCCATCGGCGTCCTCGTCGAGGGTCGCCTGCGAATGGCCTTTCGCGACCCCTTCGCCATCGCCGTCCTCGACGGCCTCGCCGAGGTGCTCGAGACCGTTCCCACGGGCATGCTGCTCATCGGGCAACCCGCCGGCTCAGGCGAATCCGTCGTCCCGCAGCTCGCGCCGCTCGCGCTCGACGCGGTCGTCTTCTCGCTCTGCGGACCCGGCGAGAACCCTGCCGTCGAGCACCTCGCGGCCCGCGGCATCCCGATGTTCAGCACCGGTGTGCCGGGCGACCGGCGCATCACCCAGGTCCGCGTCGACGAGCGCGCCGCAGGCATCGCCATCGCCGAGCACGTGCGCTCGCTCGGGCACCGCCGGGTCGCCCACGTCGCCATGCCGATGCTGCCGACGAGCACGGCCGGTCCGGTCCCCGACGCGGAGGTGCGGCCGGGCGAGGCCAACGTGCCGAGCGTGGGGCGCCTGCTCGGCTTCCGTGACGTCTTCGGCGCGGATGCCGCCGCGGTCCAGACCGGGGACGGGTCATCGTTCGAGGGCGGCCGGATCGCGGGCCGGTCGCTGCTCGACGTGCCCGAGCACGAGCGTCCGACCGCCATCGTCACCCAGTCGGACGTCATCGCGGCCGGAGTCATCGTCGCCGCCGAGGAGCTCGGCCTGAAGGTTCCCGACGACCTCAGCGTCACCGGGTTCGACGGCGTCGACCTCCCGTGGCTGCCGCACCGGATCACGACGATGGACCAGCAGGGCCGCGAGAAGGGCCGGATCCTTGGGACGCTCGTGCGCAAACGCCTCGACGGCACTCGGCCCCGGAGCGTGATCCAGCCGGTGCAGCTCCGGGTCGGCACGACCACCGCTCCCCCGGCCTGACCGGAGGCCCGCCACCGCGCGGAGGGGAAAAGGGACACCCCGCGTACCTGGAAGAGCTCTCCTACCCTTGCTGCATTCCTGCCCTGGGGGAGTTCGGAGAGGTACCACCACGCGGGGTGCCGACGGCCAGTGTATGCCGCCCCCGACGTCAGCCGGAAATCGCCCCTCCAGCCGTGGCCGGGCTCGCGGTCGGCGCCTGCTCGACCTCTCGGACTCCGTTGACGTGCGGGGGCAGCCGACGCTCGACGACGAGCGAGATGACGGCGAGCAGGGCGCACCCGCCGACGAGGAAACCGATGTAGACCGGACCCAGGCCTCGCCCGATGAGGAAGCTCGCGACGACCGGCCCGACGACGAAGGCGATCGAGAACATGAGCGAGCTGAGCGCGTTGTAGCGACCCCGGAGGTGGTCGGGCGCGAGGTCGTTGACCATCGCGGCGCTCGTCGGCTGGAGCATCGTCTCGCCGAGACCGAACACCCCGGCACAGGCGCAGAGCAGCACGGTGGCCGCGACCGTGCCCGGCACGAGCGCCGTTGCGCCGAGCAGCGACCAGGCCACCATCCACGTGAACGCCATGACGACGGCGACCCGGGTGCGACGTCGCCCCTCGATGCGCTGGAGCACGACGAGCTGGAGCAGCACGATGACGACGGTGTTGGCCGCGAACGCGTAGCCGAGCCCCTCGGTCGAGACCTGCCCCAGGGCCCGCGCGAAGGCCGGCATGCCGGCGTTGAGCTGCGGGTAGCTGACGAGCGCGGCGACGCCGACGAGGAGCAGCAGGGCCCGCAGCCGGGGGTCACGCAGCAGCGCGACGTAGGACACGCTGCCGGTCGCCTCGTCGGCCGGCCGCGCGACCCGGTCGCGGGCACGGCGCAGCGGGCCGAGGAGGATGACGAGTGCCGGCACGTAGCTGACGGCGTCGAGCAGGTAGACCGTGACGAACGTGCCCGGCCGCGACACGTCGACGAAGCGCCCACCGACGATGCCGCCGATGCCGATGCCGAGGTTGAGCAAGGTGAAGTTGATGCCGAAGTAGCGCTGCCGCTGCTCGGTCGGGATGAGGTTGCCGATGAGCGCGCTCGACGCCGGCCAGACGATGCCGAAGCCGTAGCCCATGAGGACGAGCGCGAGGGCGGCCTGCCCCGTCGTCGTGGCGAGCGCCAGCACGATGTCGGCGAGGAGCAGCGCCACGAGGCTGCTCGCGTAGACCCGCCGCGGCCCGATGCGGTCGATGAGCGCCCCGGCCGGCGCCACGAGCACGATGCCGACGCCCGCCTGGAGCGCGAGGAGCAGGCCCACGGTCTCGAGCGGGATGCCACGCACCTCGTGGAGGTAGACGACCATGAACGGCAGGACGAGACCCGTGCCCATCGACTGGAAGACGACGGTCGAGATGAGCAGCTTGCCCTCGCGCGGCAGGTCGTGCCAGAACGAGGTCAGCGGCGGTCGGGCGGCACTGGTCGAGCTCACCGGTGCAGTCTGCCGTGCCCCACCGACACCGTGGGAGGCAGCCGCCGGCTGCTCCCGGCCCCGGACGCCCCCGCAGACGGCAAACGGCCCCCACTGCGCTGAGCGCGATGGGGGCCGTTGCTGTCGGCGGAGGATGGGGGATTTGAACCCCCGAGGGTTTTATCCCAACACGATTTCCAATCGTGCGCACTAGGCCACTATGCGAATCCTCCGTCGCGCAGGTTACCGGAGGCGGACCCCGCACAAGAAATCGGCCTCCCCGGGCACCCTGCACGACCCCGGTGCACAATCACCGCATGGCCCCTCCCACGCCGGTCGCCCTCGACACCGACGTCACCTGGATCCACGGCGCACCGTCCCCGAGGCGACGACACGACCCGCCAATCCAGGTGCACCACCTCGCCCCCGGCACCGTCCTGATCCGGCAGAGCAAGGACCTCACCTACGAGGCGCCGTTCATCCTGCTGCTCCTCGGCGAGCGCCGCGCGCTGCTCCTCGACACCGGGGCGGTGGAGGGCGCCGCCCTTCGACAGACGGTGGACCGCCTCGTCGCGGACCACCTCGCCGCGCAGACCCGGCCGGACGCGCATACCCCGCCGGACGCGTACGACCACGACGCGTACGAGCTCGTCGTCGCCCACACGCACGGCCACGGCGACCACGTCGCCGGCGACGCAGCCTTCGCCGACCGGCCACGCACGACCGTCGTCGGCCACGACGTCGCGAGCGTGTGCGCCTTCTTCGGCATCACCGAGTGGCCGACCGAGGTCGCGACGCTCGACCTCGGTGGCCGTCCCCTCGAGGTCTTCGGCATCCCGGGTCACCACGCGGCCTCGATCGCGGTCCTCGACCCGACCACCGGGCTGCTCCACACGGGCGACACGGTCTACCCGGGCCGCATCTACGTCCAGGACTCCGACGCCCTCCTCGACAGCCTCGACCGCCTCGTCACCTTCGCCGCGGAGCGCACCGTCACGCACGTCCTCGGCTGCCACGTCGAGATGACCCGGCGGCCCGGTCGCGACTACCCGCTCGGCTCGCGCTACCAGCCCGACGAGCCGTCACCGTTCATGACCGCGGCGCAGCTGCGCAGCGCCCGCGACGCTTTCCGCACCGTCGCGCACCGTCCCGGCATCCACCGGTTCGACGACGTCGTCTTCTGCGTCGGCGAGGGCCCCCGCGTCCTCGTCCCGCTCCAGCTGCGGGCGCTCGTCGAGCAGGTCCGCTGGCGGCTCGGGCTGCTGCGACGCCGACCGGCTCCCTGAGACCGGATTGCCGCACGGCGACCGCGCCTGAAACCATCACGTGCATGTCCCTCGCCGCACTCCACCGCCGCAACCTGCTCAAGGAGATCGACCTGACGCCCGACGAGTTCCGGGCGCTGCTCGACCTCGCCGCCGAGCTCAAGGCCGCCAAGCGCGAGGGCCGCGAGGAGCGACGCCTCAGCGGCAAGAACATCGCCCTGCTCTTCGCCAAGACCTCGACGCGCACCCGCTGCGCGTTCGAGGTGGCCGCGGCCGACCAGGGCGCCAGCACGACCTATCTCGACCCGGTCGGCTCGCAGATGGGCCACAAGGAGTCGGCCAAGGACACCGCCCGCGTGCTCGGCCGCTTCTACGACGGCATCGAGTACCGCGGAGCCGGTCACGACGTCATCGAGACCCTCGGCGCCTTCGCGGGGGTGCCGGTCTGGAACGGCCTCACCGACGACTGGCACCCGACCCAGTCGCTCTGCGACGCGCTGACGATGCGTGAGCACGCCGGCAAGCGCGACGAGCAGATCGCCTACGCCTACGTCGGTGACGCCCGCTTCAACATGGGCAACTCGCTGCTCGTCACCGGGGCCCTGCTCGGCATGGACGTGCGCATCGTGGCCCCGCAGTCGCTGTGGCCGTCCGACGCCGTCGTCGCCGTCGCGAGGAGGTATGCCGCCGAGACCGGTGCCCGCATCACCCTCACCGAGGACGTGGCGGAGGGTGTGCAGGGCGTCGACTTCGTCCACACGGACGTGTGGGTGTCGATGGGTGAGCCGAAGGAGGTCTGGGCTGACCGCATCGAGCTGCTGACGCCCTACCAGGTCAACGCGGAGATGCTTGCGCTGACAGGCAATCCGCGCGTCAAGTTCATGCACTGCCTGCCGGCCTTCCACGATCTCGAGACGCAGGTCGGCAAGGACGTGCACGAGCAGTTCGGGCTCAAGGAGCTCGAGGTCACCGACGACGTCTTCGAGTCCGACGCCTCGGTCGTCTTCGACCAGGCCGAGAACCGGATGCACACGATCAAGGCGCTCATGGTCGCCACGCTGGTCCAGCTCTGACGGCGGGTCCCAGCGACCTCCCAGCCTCGCGACGCCTGACGTTCACGCTTTGGTGGTGGCGCCGTTCGACGACGGTGCGGGAGAACAGCAGTCATGCATCTTTCTCGCACCCCAGCCCTGGCGGCCATCGCCGCCGCACTCGTCGTCCTGCCCGCTGCCACGGCGGCTTCCGCCGCAGATGCCCCCGGTCAGCGCAAGGACGGCCACTACCGCTTCGCCGTCATCGGCGACGTGCCCTACGGCGACGCCCAGGTCGCGGCCTTCCCGAAATGGGTCGACCAGGTCAACGCCACCCCGGACCTCTCCTTCACCGTCCACGTCGGCGACATCAAGAACGGCTCGTCGCGCTGCACGAACGAGTACTTCTCGATGATCCGCACCCAGTTCGACCGCTTCACCACGCCGCTCGTCTACACCCCGGGCGACAACGAGTGGACCGACTGCCACCGCACCAACAACGGCACGTACGACCCCCTCGAGCGCCTCGCCGCCGTCCGGTCGACCTTCTTCCCCCGCGCAGGCCACACCCTCGGCGCCGACATGACCGTCGCGTCGCAGGCGGCCGCCGGCTTCCCCGAGAACGTCTCGTTCCGGCGCCAGGGCGTCGACATCGCGACCCTGCACGTCGTCGGCAGCAACAACGGCCTGCTCCCCTGGCCCGAGCTGGGTTTCACCTCCCCCACGGCGCAGCAGGTCGCCGAGGAGCGGGCCCGCACGGACAACGCCGTGGCACAGGTCCGTTCGGCCTTCGCCGGAGCCCGGCAGCACCACGACCGCGCCGTCGCGCTCTTCCTCCAGGCCGACATGTTCGACCCGACGTACGCCGTGACCTGGGCCGACAACTCGGCCTTCCAGCCGCTCGTCGGCGAGCTCGTCGCGCAGTCGAACGCCTTCGACGGCGAGGTCTACCTCTTCAACGGCGACAGCCACGTCTACAACTCCGACCGCCCGCTCGCCTCCGGCTCGAGGTGGCTCGACTTCTACGGCGTGCAGGGCTCGGCGGACAACCTCACGCGCGTCACGGTCGACGGCTCGAGCAACAACACGGACTTCCTCGAGGTCACCGTGAACCGTCCCGGCGCCGCGCACGTGCTGTCGTGGAAGCGCGTGCCCTACACCCCCTGAGACGTCCCGACGGGCAGCACCGCGTGAGTATGCCGTCCGGCGCGGTCCGCACCGGATGGCATGCTCACGCTCGTGTCACGGCTGGACGGTGATCGTGGGGCACTGGCGCAGCGTCTGGGTGGGCGTCGCGACGACGGGCACCTTCCCGAAGCTCTTCCAGGCCGCGCCCACGACGAGGTCGACGGTGTCGCCCTTGCGCTTGTCGTTGAGGTAGACGGCCTGCGGCACGTGCGCCTTGACGAGACGTGCCGACGCGGCACCCTCGGGTCCGAAACGGATCTGCGCGACCTGCTTGACGCCCGCGTCCTTCGGGTCGTTGCCGACGGCCTTGACCTTGAAGCCACGGGTGTCGGCGACCTTGGCGACGGCCGCGGCGAGCCCGTTGCGCGTCGTCGAGTTGTAGACGTTGAGGCTGACGTCGGCCGGGCGCAGTGGTGCGACGGGCACCTCCGTCGTGCACGGTCCCGGTGTCGGGGTCGTGTCGCGGAAGTAGGTCGAGGCGTAGTAGAACGCGCCCGCCATGCTCAGCAGGACGACCGCGATCACGATCGTCGACCGGCGCTGACGCCGCACCCGGTAGGTGCGGTCGTCCTTGTCAGCGACCTGCGACATCACCGCTCCTTCGTCCGTCGTCGCCCCTGGTCGGGCGGGCCCGTGTCAGGAGAGTACGAGGACTCGGGCGTGAAGGACAGGACGCTGCTGCAGCGCGGCGCGCAGTGCCCGGTGCAGCCCGTCCTCGAGGTAGAGCTCGCCCTCCCACTCGACGCAGTGCGGGAAGAGGTCCCCGTAGAACGTCGAGTCGTCAGCGAGGAGTCCGCGCAGGTCGAGCGTGCTCTTGGTCGTGATGAGCTCGCCGAGCTGCACCACCCGAGGCGGGACGTTCGACCAGTCCTTGGTCGTCTCGAGTCCATGGTCTGGGTACGGGCGCGAGTCGCCGACGGCCTTGAAAATCACCGGGTCAGCATAGGCGTCGAACGTGGACGACCGGCCACTAGAGTTCGAACCGTGACCGAGACTGCAGGCTCAGGAGCCCCTCAGACGGGCGGCACGGGAGACACCAGCCAGATCGACGAGATCCGGGCCGGCTACGCGTTCGAGGGCGAGGTGCTCAAGCTCGGCGCCGCGGTCGTCGACGGCCAGGCCCACGCTGACGCCCCGGTGCAGATCCCGCTCAGCGTCCTCAACCGCCACGGCCTCGTCGCGGGCGCGACCGGCACCGGCAAGACGAAGACGCTCCAGCTCATGGCCGAGCAGCTGGCCGACCAGGGCGTCCCGGTCTTCCTCGCCGACATGAAGGGTGACCTGTCGGGTCTCGCGACGCCCGGCGAGGGCGGCGACAAGATCACCAGCCGCGCGGCCGACGTCGGTATGCCGTGGACGGCGACGGCATACCCCACCGAGTTCTACTCGCTCGGCGGCAAGGGTGACGGCATCGCGATCCGCGCCACGATCACGGGCTTCGGCCCGACCCTGCTCAGCAAGGTCCTCGGGCTCAACGACACGCAGGAGAGCAGCCTCGGGCTGATCTTCCACTACGCCGACAAGAACGGTCTAGCGCTCCTCGACCTCAAGGACCTCCGGGCGGTCATCAGTCACCTGACCTCCGACGAGGGCAAGGCCGACCTCAAGGACCTCGGCGGCCTCTCGAGCGCGACGGCGGGCGTCATCCTGCGCAACCTCATCACCTTCGAGGACCAGGGCGCCGGGGCCTTCTTCGGCGAGCCCGAGTTCGAGACGAGCGACCTGCTGCGCACCGCACCCGACGGCAAGGGGATCATCTCCTGCCTCGAGCTGCCCCAGGTGCAGGACCGACCGCAGCTCTTCTCGACCTTCCTCATGTGGATGCTCGCCGACCTCTTCCACGACCTGCCCGAGGAGGGCGACGTCGACAAGCCGAAGCTCGTCTTCTTCTTCGACGAGGCGCACCTGCTCTTCAACGACGCGAGCAAAGCCTTCCTGCAGGCCATCGAGCAGACGGTCCGGCTCATCCGCTCCAAGGGCATCGGCGTCTTCTTCGTGACGCAGTCGCCCAAGGACGTCCCGTCGGGCGTGCTCGCCCAGCTCGGCAACCGCGTCCAGCACGCCCTGCGCGCCTTCACCCCCGACGACGCCAAGGCGCTCAAGCAGGCGATCGCGACCTACCCGCACACGGCCTACGACATGGAGAAGCTCCTCACGAGCCTCGGCATCGGCGAGGCCGTCGTCACCGTGCTGTCCGACAAGGGCGTGCCGACGCCCGTCGCGTGGACCCGGATGAAGGCCCCGAACTCCCTCATGGACCCCTCGTCGCCCGCGACGATGGACGCCGTCATCGCGGCGTCGCAGCTCAAGACGAAGTATGCCGACGTCGTCGACCGCGAGTCGGCCTACGAGAAGCTGACGGCCCGGTTGCAGGCGGCTCCCGCGACGCCGGCGGCCCCCGCGCCGGCACCCGCCGCCCCGGCCACCCCGCCCGCGTCGACTCGCGCGGCCAAGGAGGAGCCGAGCATCATCGCGCAGGTCGCCGGCAGCTCGGCGTTCAAGTCGATGCTCCGCTCGGCCGGCACCGTCCTCGGCAGGGAGATCACCCGCAGCATCTTCGGCACCCGCAAACGCTGACCCCCCGTCTCCGAGCAGGAGCGCCTCGACCGCTCGTGGGTCGGGGCGCCTTTCGCGTGCCGCTGCTACGCGCTCGGGCGGCACTGTGATCGGCCCCGACATCACCCGGGGTCGACGAGCGGATCGGCCGTCCGGCCCGCGGCGCGCGGCACCGGTTGGCGCCCAACCTTGGACAGACCGCCGACGCCACGGCCCGGACGGGTACGCCGCAGGTGACGCGGCCTCGACCGCTGGGCACGCACCGCTGCCCCTCGTGGCCGCCCGAACGGGATCCTCATGACGGACATGCCGACAGAGCGCGACCTCGAGGAGGTCGCCCGCTCCCGGGAGGCGCGCCTCCAGACCATCATCAACGACCTCGTCCGCGAGGGCGGGCGCTCGCAGCCCGAGGTCGTCGAAGCCCTGACCCGGGCCATCGAGGCCGAGGGCCTCGGGAGTCGGCCCGAGCCGTGGCTCGACGCCGTCGCCGACGAGATCGCGCAGGGCAACGCGTACATCGTCTCGGCGCACGCCGCCGAGGTGACGGACGTCCCACGTCCCTCGACCGACGTCCCGTCGGAGACGATCGACTGACCACCCCACACCGCCGGTCGTCTGGCGAGCGCCCGGGGGCTGTAGGTCAGGCGGGAGTCAGGCTGTTGTCAGGCGTCGAACTCGACGTCGTCGAGGTCGCCGTCGACATCGGCGAAGTAGCTGATGACCCGGATGTCCGGCTCGTCGAGCACCTGCAGGACGAGCTGGCGCAGCTGGATGACCTGCCCGGTGTCGAGACGGATCCGCTTGGTGCGTCCCCGGGTCGGGTCGCTGTCGTGGCGCTCCCACCACTCGACGGTGTCCGGGTTCGTCTTGAAGATCTCGTCGAGGATCCGCTTGAAGGACGGGTCGTCGGGGTGCCGCGCGTATGCCTCACGGAAGAGCGCGAGCTGGTCGGCCGCCTCCTGCTCCCAGTCGACGAAGAGGCTCCGGGCCGCCGGGTCGCAGCAGTAGAACCACAGCAGGTTGCGCTCGCGCTTGCTCCGCTTGCTCTCCCAGTCGGTGAAGAGCTGGCAGGCGGTGTGGTTGGCGCCCAGCACGTCCCAGCGAGCGCCGACGACGTAGGCCGGGTTCGGGTCGATGGAGTCGAGCAGCTCCTCGAGCTCCTCGGTCAGCTCCTCCGGCGCCTGCGGCCGACGTGACGGCGTGCCCGTCGCGAGCGCGTGCAGGTGCGACCGGCCGTCGGCGTTGAGCTTGAGCGCGCGGGCGAGGCCGTCCATGACGCTCTTGCTCGGGCGCAGGTCGCGGCCGCGCTCGATGATGTCGTAGTACGCGACGGAGATGTTCGCGAGCTCGGCCACCTCGGTGCGGCTCAGACCCACCCGGCGCCGACCCTTGGCCCGCTTGATGCCGACCTCCTCCGGGGCGAGCTCGTGCCGGCGCGCGCGAAGGAACTCGCCCAGGGGGGAGGGGGTGCGCACGCTGAGCGGGACGTCCGTGGTCATGGCGCTCATCCTGCCAGTGGCCCGTCTCGGCCGCGGCCCGGCGGTGGCGCAGAGTCAGATCGGGTTGCCGCAACCGGTCCGCCACCCCTCGCGTTCGACGGGTTCCTCACCTGTTCCGGGTGATGCGGCCTGCGGTGGCCATGACGAGAGTGGCACCCGTGGCACCCCGCCGCACCATAGCCATCCGTACAGGAGACACACATGTCCGAGAACACACCCGTCCTTGACTGCCTGGCCGACATGACCGCGGTCTCTCTCGTGGAGGGCGGACTCGGGGCGCGCGAACACATGCTCGCCCGGCTTGCGGCCCTCGTCTCGGTCGGTGCCCCAGACGCGTCATACCTGATGAACGCCGCCGCGGCTGCCGAGGTCGGCATCACCGTGGAGGACGTGCAAGGAGTCCTGGTGGCGGTCGCCCCCATCGTCGGGACGCCCCGGGTGCTGGCCGGCGCAGCGGGCATCACCCGGGCGCTCGGCTTCGCGGTCGCCGTGGCGGAAGCGGAGATCCAGGCGCTCATCGCCGAGGCGGAGGCCGACACGGCGGACCCGAGCTGAGGGCAGGCGCCTCAACCCTCGGCGCCTCCCTCGCTCCTCCCCACCCCGCGGCTTCCTATCAAGATGACTCAGGACCCCGACGAAAAGCACGTCGGGGTCCTGAGTCATCTTGGCGGTGGCGGTGGGATTTGAACCCACGGTGGAGTTACCCCCACACACGCTTTCGAGCTCTGGGACCCACCGTTCGCCGTGGTTCCCGAGAGTGATCGCGTGCTCAGGGGCTCCCGGGATGAACTGTCCCGACGCACGCCGGACCAGCGCGAACGAGACCGCGAATGAGACCACGATCTGAAACAGCGGAGCGCCCGCTGCGTCGAGAGTCCGCGGTCGGAGTTTCACCCACATGCCGATGGTCGGACGTTCCACACCGAGAAGGGGCTACCCCGAGCGTTCGGTCGTGAAAGCGGAGAACGCTGGCGATCAGTGGCTGGTGGGTCATGGCCCACTGTCGAGTCGCTGGAGCTAATCTCGTCGGGCGGTACACGGCGACTGCGGTCAGAGGAGGATGTCTCCGCGGGGGATGACGAGACCGCGGACGTCGAGGACCGTCGTCTGCGGGACCATCGAGGGATCGGGCGCGTCGCCCAAGAGTTCACTCAATAAGGGGAAGACTATGTCGACGTTGGCGCGGTCGTACTGCTCCTTCGACTCCCAGATCTCCAGCACCTCGAAACCGTCGGGGTGAGCGCGACCAATGTGGACGAGCAGGCCGTCGATAGCGATGCCTACCCTTTTGATCATCTCCGCGTGCATTCCGTCGTATGTCCCGACCGGGGCTCGCATCGTGCTAGTGACTCCGTACATTTTCGATCTCTTTCCTTGTGGTGCGGCTTGGGCGTCGTCGGCGTTGCTAGCGCCCCGATGCCCGGAGCGACTCGCGGTCACCTGAAGCGTCCTACCCTTCGCGAGCGGCTCACTGGCTTACGAAGGTCCTTGGCATTGAGGCTTGCTTGCGGTCGGCGCGAGTGTCGGCATAGGCAGACATCGGCGTGCGGGTCACTTCGGTGGGGCCAGGTCGAGGTGGAGCACTGCCTGTGGCCCGTCCCAGCGTCTCCACGCTGGACGCAAGAGTCCTAGCACGCGGAGTACAGCGTGCTCCAGGGCGTACTTGCGTCGGACCAGCCCCCAGACCCGTTTGACTGCCTGGGGATCGGTGACGACGTTGGCGCGTCCGCGGACGGGGTGGGCGGACGGCGTCGGCTTGCCCTGCGGGCTGCACGGCACGAGGGTGATGGAGGCGTCGCGCCGGAGCCGGCGAACCTTGGCGGAGTCCAGGTTGGTGAGGACGGCCAGGTGGTCGCGGTCTTGGACGACCCAGACCGGTGTCGAGACCGGTTGCCCGGACGAGCGAAAGGTGGTGAGCAGAACGAACCGGGCGCGGCGCAGGTCGCGGCTGCTGTCGTGGCTCACTGCGACACCTGCTGTAGGCCGGCGCCTCGTAGCCGCGGGAGCGCTGCGGTTGTGCGGCCGGTCATCAGGAGCAGCAACGCTGCGAGGTCGCCCTCCAGGGTCGGCCCATCCCCAACGACGATGTTGGCGTCGGTCGCCACCAGCGTCACGCCAGCGAGGCGACGCTGGGCGTGGAAGGGCCATCCCATGCCCCATACCCGGGCGAAGGCCGCGCTGGCGGCCTCGAGTGGCATCGGCCGGGAGATTCCGAGGGGGATTGCGATGTCCTGGCCGTGCACGAGTGCGTCCATGAGCAGGTTGTTGGCGTTGGTGATCAGTGGCATGGTCCGAGCCGCGGCGTCGCGGCGCAGCTGCTCCACGATCTGAGCGGTGGGTCGGCGTGCGTGGTCGATGGCGATCTGTGCGCCCGCAGCCCACAGATTGCCCTTGGCGCGCGCCAGCTGGCCGAGCAACGTCGCCATGGTGGGTGCGGTCGGCGTCATGGCCACGTGAGCAGCCACGTCGCGCACCCGCCAGCCCGAGCACAGGGAGGGGGTTTCCCACTGCGCGGGGGTCAGCTCTTCCAGCATCGAGGCGAGCCCGAGCCGCTCGTTCTCGACCGCCATCCACATGACCTCATCCATGCCGGCCTCCAGATATAGTTAGAGCCTCGAACTACATTCTCACCTGCCCGTTCCCCTCCACAAGAGGATTCCGTGACTGATCCGAGCCTGGGTGTCTTGCTCTTCATCCCCTACCGCCACATGGAGCAGCGCATTCTCCGCGCCGTGCACGAGGGAGGCCACCCCATAACGTTGGCTCAGGCGCGAATGGCCCAGCGGATCAACGACGAGGGCTCGCGTCTGACCCAACTCGCCGAGTCCGCTCAGGTCACCAAACCAACCGCTCTCTATCTGGTGGACCAGCTCCAAGAGGGCGGCTACGTCCAGCGGGTCGCCGACCCAACCGACGCCCGCGCCCGGCTCATCCGCTTCACATCAAAGGGACGAGCGGTCATCGCCCTGGCCCGGGCTGCCCAACTCGAAGTCGAGCAGGAATGGCTTGCGCACCTGGGCGCGAAGAGGACCGATGCCCTCGTGGATACGCTCGCCAGGTTGCGGTCGATCACGGACCCGTACCTCGAGGTCGCGCCCTCAGCAGAGGCCGCGCTGACGGGCCCGCCTACCCGCCCAACGCGGAGTCAATGAAGCGACATCGGCCAGGGTGGTCGAGCCGGACCCGCCCCACATCGCCGTCTGTTGGGCTGCCGCAACGGTCCGCTCATGCCGCTAGTTGGCACTTCGGGCCACGAGGTAGAGCGGCAGGAACAGCACTACAGCCAGTAGGCAAAGGGCTGCCCACACCTGGGGCCTGTCAATCGTGAGGTCGCCTATGGTCGCGACGACGGGTCGGTTGCGCTCCATCTGGGACTGAGCATCCTCGAGCACCCAAAGGCTGACGGCTCCAACGGCCAAGACTGCGAGGAGCACACCCATCACCGTTGGACTCACTCCTTCAGTATCGGCCCAGGAGCCGACGCTGCTGCTCGTCGGAGGCCGCTCGACCATGCTGGCCGCGATTTCAAGGCCCCATCTGCCTCGACCACAGCCCCGCACGCACCCTCATGCCGCTCCCCGCGCGGTTCTAGGGACTGGAAGGCCTAGGCAAACGTGGGACCCTGCGCCCATGACATCGTCCGACTTCCGGGAGCCGTGGCTTCGAGTAGACGGCGAACCCGCTCGAGCCTTCGAAGATGAGGCAGCGACGGAGATCGCTTCCGGCCACGAGCTGCACGGGCTCACGCTGGCCGCCATCGCGAAATGTGAAGGCTGTGACTCGGTGGTCTATCGCGCCTCGGACGGCACATTTGCGATCGTTCACCTCAGCTGGACCCGGAAGTCCGAGACACCCCCGTGGCCGCGCACGACCCGACTCGGAGGTTTCGTCGCGGTAGAGACGGCGATGGATCAGCACGAGCACTGACCGCTGATGCCGCGACGACCGCGACGTCCGAATTTGCCGCTGCTAGAGCGACGGGTGAAGTACCTTTCCGGAGTGTTCCGAAGGAAGCGGATAACCCTCGACGTCCCCGAGCCCTCCCCACCTGGCGAACCTGTCTCGTTCCACGGCTTCAGCACTGCCCCTGGACAGTCGGTCCCAGAGTCAGGCCTGTACGAGTTCTGGACCGCTGACAACGTGTTGATCCACATGGGCGACACCCTCTGCTCACGAATCACATTCGATCCAAGCCCTGCCCAGATCGAGATGACATTCGTCTACGAGGCGCCAGAGCACGCTCCCGCAGAGCTTCCTGATGGAGCGACTATTCATCTACTCTTCCGCCGCGTCGCGATACTGCAGTGGAAGGGCGACCAGACAGGCCCCGACCCAGATGACCTGCCTGGCGGACAGATCACTGACCTCGGTTTCGATCGTCCCAACTACGTTCAAATCGACCTACTTTCGAGCACGCTCCAGTTCACCGCTCAAAGCGTCGAGCTCACCATCACCTAACCTGGCCGGCACGTCCGCACATGCCGCTGATGGCGTGCCTCGAGGTGCCAGTGGCAGCCACTCGAGAGCAAGCCTCCGTTGGTGACGGCCGTTCCGCGTGGGCGGCCGGGGCATGGACCGGCGACCCACATCAGCGATGTGCGAGGAGTGCGTCCGTCAGGAAGGGCCGCAGTCCCTCGGCCCAGCGCGCACTGATCCCGGGCAAGGTCGGCAGATTCTGCGGCGCAGGCTCGGTCGACCGTGACGCGAACGACATCGCGGCCGCCGACGCGAGGGACAGAAGGTCACCAGGGTCGCGGTCGCGCAGCGTCTGGTCGGTGCGAGCCAGCTCAGCGGTCGACACCTCACTTCCCGTCATCGAACAGTCCAGCGCGAGCATCGCGTGGTCCAGCCAAGCGGCCGCGCGTCTGGCCTGTCCCCAGTCCACGAGCACCACCCGGTCGACTGTCTGGACGACGTTGTCGGCTCGGATATCCCAGTGCACCACCGCGTCCCCGGCGATCACGGCACCAGCCCGCTGCGCATGAGAAGCCAACTCGTCGTGATGTCGGGACCACCAGGGATCGAGCAGGTCCAGCCGGCCTTCCAGCTCGCGCCATCGAGTCAGGAAGATGGGTGAGGAGTCCTGGGCCGACACAAGGCCGCCGATCTGCACGGCGTCCAGCACGGACCTGACCTCCCGAAGGGCATCGCTGACCCGGATGAGGTCGTCGCGATGCCACGGTGCGGGTGGCGGCGCTCCGGGGAGGTCCTCGACGAGCAGGGCCACCCAGTCCCCGTCGTCGTACACGTCGAGCAGCTGCGGCAGACACGCGTGTCGGGGAAACGCGCCAAGCACCCTCGCCTCGGCTCGCAACAGGTCAGGAGTCTTCGGATTCAGGGTGGTGCCGCACGCCTTGACGAATGCTGCGGCGCCGTTCGCCGTGCGTACCCGCGCCGCCGGCCCGGGCGACAAGCCGCCGACACAGTCGACGATGTCGGTGACGGGCCCTCCGAGCTGCAGCTCCACCCAACGCTGAACAAGGAGCGAACCGTGCGCGTACCCGACGCGCGCCCCGACCGCGTGTCCACCACTTGTCATGGGGCGAGCATGTCGACTTCGGGCGCGCGGCTCAACTCACGCCGGCCTACCGTGCGCGGCGCACGTCGGGCACTGACTGCTACAGAGGTCATGCCGCCAACGGTGCCTGCCATGACGTCGGTGTCAGCCACTCGCGAGCAGGCCGCTCCGGTCCAGCAGCCTGTCTCCCGTTGGCCGGCCCGACAGGGCCTCGCCTATCAAGTCGTCTCGATGCCGGCCTGGGCGTAGTCCGTGGTCACGTTCAGCGCCTATGGCTCCCGGTAGGACGGCGTCCGGACATTCCGCACCGGGGACGTCTCCCCGGGGCCAGCGGATCGGAGAAAACTCTGCGGCGGCCAGAACCTCCAAGCCCCTACTCTGCTGGGATGCCTGAGCGGATCATGTACCTCCAGCTCAAGACAGGACACAACACAGACCGTGGGCCGGCTTGGATTGCGCGGGTCCGATTCACCCGGACCTGGCGGACGGCCTACGTACATGGAAGAACCCTGCATCGCGTCACCGGGACCGCGGGGGCCAACTGGGACTCGAACTTCTACGACGTCGATACGGGAGAAGAGTTCTGGATGTCGGGCCCGAAACGGGACCGCACCGACGGCCGCTATTCGAGCCAGCAGCCTCTCGTCGACGACGACGCGCGTGAGGCTTACGAGGCGTTCCTAACTGGGCGAGCCTTACCCGGTAGGGAGAACGGCTAGAGGCACAACGCACTCTTCTGCCGCCCGTCGGGCATGCGGCGCAGCACCGGCACATGGGACGATCGCGGCGTCAATGACGGCGAGCTGATCGGGGACGTGTCCTCACGTACGGCTTGGACGTGGGAATCGACCATCGGCCGCTACGGAGTGGGTTAACTGATCGAGTCTGGGCCCTCGGGTCATCAGCTGTCCGTACTAGAAGGCCTTTGAACTTGGGCCCGCATCACCGCCGCAACAGTCGACGAGAAGGAGCAGCTCATGCGCAGGAAGCGAAGGCCAACGGGAGTGGTCCCGGTTTCGCAGAGGCTGGCCGAGGTCGCCGCGGGAGAGCCGTTGAACTGGCCGACAGATGACACCCCTGCCTCAGCGCAGGACGAGGCCGCCGCCTCTGCCGAGAACCGCCTTCGCGACGATGCCCTGCGAGCGCAGGCCGAGCAGCGCAACCAGCCGCACTTCTTCCTCGAAGGCCGGTCAGGCCGCCACCGCCAAACGCTCGCACATGCCGCTCCACGGGCGACTCGGCGGACCTAGTGGCCGCTTACCACCGATTGGGATCCGCGCCTCGTGGGCCGGTACCGAACAACCAGCGCAAGCCCGCCCAAACATGCGACGGCCCCAAGGACACTCGCGCCGATACCGACGGCCAACCCGATCTCTCTCAGGGGGTTCGTCCTGTTGTCGGGTGCAAGTGCGAAGCGGAGATACAACGCACCCCAGAGAGCCACGGCTGCCCCGACGAGCGCCACGACTGCGCCTATTCCCGTCACCCACCACGACCTAGTGGGTGGACGCGCGGGACCGTTTTCGCGAGGCTCAATGGGCATGGCGGCAGCGTGTCAGATTGGAGACGAACATGCCCTCTTCTGCCGCGATCAGGTCAGGTCTTCTCCCCACCAAGGTTCCGTCACGACGACGTGGAAATCGGATCCAAGTGCGTTTCGCGTGCGGCGAAGGAGACTGACTCCTTCGCCCAGCCAGGCACTGTCGCCGCTCCCTTCAATGGGCACCTTGTCCTCCGCGTAGCGGCTGTTCCAGACCGTGAGCTGCTCGGCCAGCTCATCCGAGAGGCCAAGCGAGCTCAGGTCGGCGGCCTTGCCATCCTCGGTCCACAACGGCCCTGAGCCATAGTCAGGCCAGAACTCCAGCAGCATCACAAGGCAGAGTCTGCCCCTCCGGCGGCCGTGGCGGCGAGAACGTCCTCATTGCCGCGCCGAGGACTGCGGCTGTGCGCGTACGAGAGCGTGATTCTGTGTAACGCTGCCGGTCATGACGATGGCCGACCTGCTTGAACGACTCCCAACCCCGGTCCGCCTGCGCGAACTGTCCGTGGCTCTCGCCATTCTTGACGTCGCGATGAGCCCTGACGATGACCCGGACGATCGCTACTTCCGCTTCGAACCGCGCGACCCCTCCGGGGTGGCGTTGGCCAGCATGGACAACGGTTCAGGCGAACGCTACTTCATCGCCTCCACCCAGAACGCCGTGTTCGGCTGGGGATTCGCGCATGAGTACCCGATGAACCCCTTCACCCGGACCCCGGTCGCGGTGTGGCCCGGCCTCCTCGACGGCATGCCGGCCCAGTTCGAACCCCTGACTCGGGACGCCCGCTTCCAGCTCGCCGACACCTTCATGGCAACGGCCGCCTTCTGGTCCGAGGACGGACACCGGTGGCACACCGGATCGGCCATCCCGCCGGAGGGCGAGCCAGACCCCGACGGCGCCGAGGAGCTGTTCGAACTGATCCTCGACGACCGCCCTCAGGCGTTCGCGCGCTTCGCCCAGGACTACTTTGAGGTGAGCCCCGACGAAGCGGCGGTCAACGCCGTCTACAGGTCAAAGCCACTCGACCTCGCGATCCTCGCTGCGCTCAACCCCGACGCCGAGTACGAGAACGTCCGCGCACAACTCGATGCGTTAGGGCTTTCCGCGCCGTAAGGAACATCCGGAAATGGCTCCCCTCTGTGTCAAGAGGCCGATGCGTGCGCCTTTGGTGTTGCGGCCTTTCGGGGTGGCGGGGTCGGGCGTAGCGTCGGTGTTGCGGGTCCGGGAAGTGGCTGATCCGAAGTGTCGATGTGCGGGTGCAGGTCGACCGCGCTGGATTGAAGAGTCGCCCCGCAGTGCCCTCCCGGGCCCGTGTCGGCTGCTCGCGCGTCGGCGACGAGGCGCCGGTACACGACATCGGACAGACGCCTCTTGAGGCAGCGCAGTGCTTCCATCCGGGTCTTGCCGGCGGCGACCTTCCGCAGGAAGTACGCCCGGCCGGGGGTGTCGTGACGCAGCTGGACGATGGCCGCGATGTGCAGCACGTGGTTCATCCGCCGGTTCCCCGCCCGGGACAGACGATGCCGGACATGCTCACCGGAAGACGCGTCCAGCGGGGCGGTGCCGGTCCAGGAGGCGAACCGGTTCCGGTCGGCGAACCGGGCGATGTCCCCGACGTCGGCCAAGATCCGTGCGGCCCCTGCCGGCCCTATACCGGTGATCTCCATCAGGCTCGACCCGCGAGCCAGGACCGCGGCGCGCAGCTCGGCCTTGATCGTCTTCAGCTTCGCATCGACCACGACCAGGTCGGCCAGCTCCTCCGCGGCCATCCGACGTCGGGTCTTCCCGGCGATGTCCCGTGGCCGTACCGAGGCCAGGATCGCCTTGGCCTGCAGTGCGGACAGGTCTCGCTTCCGTTGTCCTGGAACGAGTTCCGACAGCAGCCGCTGCAGCCGGTTCACCGTTTGCACCCGACGGTGGGACAGTTCGTCGCGACGGTCGGCCAACATCCGCAACGCCTCGAGCTCACCGTCAGGAGCCAGCTCACGCAGCCCCGCGGTGCGCACGGCGACCATCGCGATGGAGTGCGCATCGAGCGCGTCGGTCTTGCGGTTGTGACCGGTGTCGAAGAGCCGAACCCTGGCGGCGAGCTTGGCCGGGACGTCCACGACCCGCTCCCCGTCGGCGAGGAGCCGTTGGGCCAGTGGCCTTCCAGCCCCGTTCGCTCCTTCGACGGCCCATGTTCGTTGCGGCCACGTCTTCACGTAGCGGCGCATCGCGGCGTAGCCGGCCTTGTCGGTCGTGAACCGGCCCGACCCCAACAGGTGGCCGTGATGGTCGACGACCTCGATGGTGGCCGACAGCTTGTGGGGATCGACCCCGATGATCACGCCCGTCATGGCGCCTCCTGCACTTCCTGGAACCGATAGGAACGGCGAGGTGGGCAGTGCTACTACGAGCTGGGCAGTCCCCTCTTGAGCCACGCCTCGTCACGGCGCCCGACGAGGCGCAGTCCATTTGAGAGCCACACCCGAGCGGGCCGGGTGGGCAGCCGCGATTGAGAGCGTCCCGCCGAGCACCTAGACCGAGTCTGGCCAGACATCGATCCTGCGTGAAGTCTCTTAGTAGCCGCGCGGAGGACGGGATGTCCGACATTGCCGCTGTCGGCGTGTCCATCGGACTGGGGGTTGACTGGCGATTCAACCCGGGATCAACCCTGGCTCCGACGACGTGACGGGTGTGTGCCGCGCAGCCTTGAGGCATGACTTTCACCGACTACCTCATCAACGCGATCTTCCTTCTCGTCGTGCTTCGCCAGGCCCGGGAGCGGCGCCTGGACGCCCGCAGCATCATTGCGCCGATGGCCCTTGTGGTCTTCGTCGCCACCCACTACGTCCACACCATCCCCACCGGCGGCTCCGACCTCACCCTGGTCCTCGCCCTGACCCTGCTCGGCCTGGGCCTGGGTGTCCTGTGTGGTTACGCCACGCACGTCCGAGCCGACGCGGACGGCTCCCGGTTCGCCCGCGTCGGCCCCGTCGCGGCGGCACTGCTCCTGATCGGCATCAGCGCTCGACTGGTCTTCGTGTTCGCCCTCGAGCACGGCGCGGGGCCGGCCATCCGCGACTTCAGCATTGTCCACCACATCAGTGCGGCAGCCTGGCCGCTGGCCCTGGTCTCCATGGCCTTGTGCGAGGTCACCGCCCGCCTGGTCATCGTGCAGGTTCGCGGGCAGCGACTCGCCCCACGCCACCCTGCCGGTATCACCCTGTCGGGCGACCGGGTCTGAGCTGTCCCCCCTTCTCATTGGGTTCGTGTACCTCCTCGGGCTCGCTTGCGCCGGCCCGAGGGGGTTCCATGGAGTCCTAGGCGATTCCCAGGACCGCCACGGCCCACGGCCAGCGAGGTGACGACCATGACGACACGCGCAGGAAGCCCTGGTGGCAGGACCGCGCAGGCCCATGCAGCCGCGCTCGAACGACTGCGCCACCAGCGTGACCTGCTCAGACCACTGGGATGGGCCGTCATCGCGGTGGTCGCCGCCACCGCCCTGACGACGACGCCGACCCCCGGCCTACGCGGCGCGCCCGGCGGCGTGACCCTGGCCCTCGCCGGGTATGCCGCGACGACCGCGGTCGCCATCAGCGACCGGTTCCTCGACCGCCCGCCCACGGTCCAGGTCGCAGTCATCGCCGTCATGGGGGTCGCCGGGGTTGGCCTGGTCGCCCTCCAGCCGCGCGGTGCGACCGGGCTGGCGGTCGGCGCCGCGGTGTGGATGGCCATGACCCGTCTGCCACTCGCCCTGGGCGTCGTTGTCGGCGTGGCCATCACCGTAGGCCAGGACATCGCCGCGCTGCGTGGCGGCGCCACTGCCGCGGCCGTGCTGGCCGCCACCCTCCTCAACGCCCTGCTGGGATTGGTCGCGTACGTGGTGCGCGCCGCGCGCGCAGCCCAGGACCACACCGAGCTCCTCCTCGCCCAGCTCGCTGAAGCCCGCGACGAGCAGTCGCGCGCCGCGGCCCTCGCCGAGCGCGGCCGGATCGCCGCCGAGCTACACGACGTGCTGGCCCACTGCCTGTCCGGCGCCGCGATCCAACTGCAGGGCGCCCGGCTCCTCGCCGCCCGCGAGCCCACCAGCGCGCGGGTGCAGGAGGCGATCCGACGGGCCAGCGACCTCGTCAACGACGGCCTCGCGAACGCCCGAGCCGCGGTCGGGGCACTGCGCGGGGAACGTCTGCCCGGCATCGCCGACCTCGAGGACCTCGTCGCAGGCTTCCGGCGCGACTTCCTCGTGCCGGCGTCGCTGACCGTCCAGGGCCAGCCCCGCCCTCTGACCGCCGAGACAGATCTGCTCCTCTACCGCACGGCACAGGAGGCCTTGACCAACATCGCCCGGTACGCCCCTGGCGCCCCCACCCTCGTGTCGCTGCACTACCGGAGCGGCCGCACCTGCCTGACGGTGCAGAACCGGGGCGCCAACCCCGGTCCGACCGGCGAATCGCTCCCCGGCCCACACAGCCTGACAACCGTCGGCGGCGGCCACGGACTGGCCGGACTGAGCGAACGCCTCGAACGGGTCGGCGGCACCCTCCACGCAGGACCCCACCTGGACGGCTGGCAGGTCGACGCGGACGTGCCCGCATGACCAACGTCTCGTTGCGGGTGGTCGTCGCCGACGACCAACGTGTCGTGCGGGAGGGACTCGCCATGCTCATCGGCCTCCTCGACGACATCGAGGTCGTCGCCACCGCCGTCGACGGACTCGACGCGGTCAAGCAAGCACAGCTGCACCGGCCCGACATCGTGGTGATGGACCTGCGGATGCCCCACCTCGACGGGGCACAGGCCACCGCCCGGATCCGTTCTGAGCTGCCCCAAACCCAGGTCCTGGTCCTCACGACATATGCCGACGACGACGCCCTGTTCCCCGCGCTGCGGGCCGGCGCGCGCGGCTACCTGACCAAGAACGCCAGCGCAGAAGAGATCGAACAGGCACTGTCCGCCCTGGCCCGCGGCGAGACCCACCTCGCCTCCGAGGTCCAGCAGCGCCTCGTGGCGGCCACCCTGCACTCGCACCTGCCCCGCCAGACGGAGGCCTCCACGGTGGACCTGCCCGACGGGCTGTCCCCCCGCGAGGCCCAGGTGCTCGCCCTCATCGCCGCCGGCCTGTCCAACACCGACATCGCCCGCCAGCTCGTCCTGAGCAACGCCACCGTCAAAACCCACGTCAACCACATCTTCGCCAAGATCGGCGCCCGCGACCGCGCGCAGGCCGTCCACTACGCGTACGACCACGGCGTGACTTGACGGCAAGCGACCACACCGATCACCCCTTCGTACTGAAGAACGCTCTTGCGCGACCGCAGTCGCCCTGCCGGAAGCGACGCCCGACATTGCCGCCGCGAGAACGGCTGCGCTCGGCCGGCTTTGCCACTCGCCACGCCCGACGTCGCGGTAAACGCTTGGGAGTTAGGTGCCGGCGAGCCCGATGGATGCGATGCTCACGCCATGACGGGGATGGAGCTTCTGTACGTGAGCGCTCGGGACGTTCTTCGTGACGTTGGCGTGACTACCCGTTTGCACGTCGCGCTGTCGGAATGGGCCGATGACGTCAACGGGATCGCAGCCGTAGTCCACGACGAGGGTGTCACCCCGACCACGCCGCGCTGGGAGGCTGTCGGGTATCTCAACGACGGGGATTGCGTGGCCATTCATCCGCCCGCGTTCCCGGATGGGATCTTCCCCGGGATCGGCGGCGACGGCGATGCCGTCGTTATGGTCGCGGACGCCGTACAGGACCTGGTCCAGGTCTTGCTGTGGCAGATGGGTATCGATCCTGCGTGGCCGGCATGCCCTGAGCACCACGGTCGACACCCCCTGCGTGCGCGGTGCGACTCAGATGCGCCAGTCCTCACCGCGGAGTCGAGTGTGGTTGCCGACTCGGTTGCCCGCTGGGGGTGCCCCACCGGCACGACAAGCATTCCCATCGGCCAGCTGGGGACACCACCGGCGCTAGCCCCCTGACATCCGGTCATGCCGCGGATGGAGCGATCGATCCTGCCGAAGTCCGGATGCGTCTGGTGACAGCCAACCAATGCGCCAGACTGTCGTTGTGACTAGCAACTCGCCAAAGTCCGGCTGGGCCGATGGGATGCCGAGCGGCCCGCCGCTCCGTGACGAGTTAGGTCGACTTGTGGACTCGGATGGCGGACGTGATGAAGCCGAGAATAACTACTTCGAAGCCGCGAACGATCCGCAGTTCAGGGGCCAAGAGACGGTGCAGCGGCGGTTCAGGGGCCAACTTCGTCGGAGGCTGAGGCACCTCGAATCCAAGGCGCGTAGACGACCAACCGCGTAGCGACTGGAAGCGTCCGGATCTGCCGCGCTTGGCGCGAGAAAAGCGATGCCGGCGAGGGGCAATCGCAAACCACTCAGGCACCCAGCAGCGTTACAACGCAATCCGGAAGTACCTTGCTCAACATGGACCGCGACGAGCAGATCTTCGCCGAAGGAGTCTCGCCGAGCGGGGACACGTGGCGGCTGGGTTGGCAGCCCGACGACCACAGCGGCATCACCTGGCTGCGGCTCACCACCCCTGACGGGCATACTCACAAGGGCGGCTATGGCAGCCGATCCATCTCCCCGCACTCGCCCGTGTCCATCTACACAGGTAGCGCCGACCATGTGCCCAACGGCGCCATCATCCGTGTCCCCACCGGTGCCACTGGCCTGGAAGTCACGACTTCCGACGGTCTCACTCAAACGGTCAACCTCGTCGAGCACCCGGCCCACGAGGGGGCGCTGGTCGGAGCCTTCGTCTACCCGCATGGGACCGACATTGGATCGGTCCGCATCATCGACCAAAGCGGCCCGCACGACGTGCCGATCACTCAGCACCATCTGTAGTCCGGGCTCGAGAACATCCGGAACTGCCGCACTGAGGACGGCTACGCTCGTCCGAATCTGCCGCGGGGCGCTCGTTTCTTGGCCGGCTGCCGCCTCGACGTAACCGCACCCATGACTCGGATGGCAGGCTAACCGGGTGGCCATCGTGATCGAACCGCCAAACTCCGTGGTCCTGCTAGTGGGACGTGACGAGTTCACGGCCCCGGCATCGTTCGCGGGCAACGCCGTCTCTGCGACTGAAGACTGCGTGGCCGTTGGGGTGCTTTCAGTGGACGATGGCTCAACGACCGTGGAGCTCGGACGGTCGCCACACATCGCTGGCTTGAGCCGCCTTCGCGAGTTGAGCCTCGAGACAGAGGGACAAGTGTCGATTCGAGACGTCTACAACCGCGAGTACGAGGTGCTTCTAGTCAAGCCCGGCAAGTACGCGGTTACCGTGTGGGGCAATGACCCAACCGAGCCGGACGTGGTCGCCTTTGAAGTAAGACCAGAACTCACCTGAAACGTCCGGATCTGCCGCTCGTGGGAAACCGGGCACAGCCGGGCGGGGCCGTACGCTTTGCCAGGAACTAAGGACAGGGGTGGTTGTGGGACGGAGCGCCTTCGGTGAAGGAACTGCTTTCGCCATCCCGTTGCGTACTGACGGAGTGGCCGTCGGCGTTCTCGCGAGGAGCAACCCGTCCGGGATTCTCTTCGGCCATTTCTTCGGGCCTCGACGTGACCAGCTCCCCGATCTCGAGTCCTTGGCGAATCTGTCCCCGGAGAACGCAGTATTCATCGGCCGCTTCGGACACCTCGGGCTTCGTGACGGCAGCTGGCCCGTCCTGGGACCCCTTCCCGGTTGGCAGAGGTCACGATGGTCGATGCCGCCGTTGGTGCGACGAGAGCCGATCACGGGCAGAGCGCTGCGCGTCATCTACGACGACAGGGATCCAGCGCGTCTCGTCGGTGAAGAACAGGTGGTTGAGGCCATGGTCGCTGGCAGCCCGAGCGAAGGCCTGATGGGCGCAGGGTTCGTGGAGATTCGACTTACTCGGCTGATCGGCTGAACGTAAGAGGTGCCGCCGATCGGTCGCCCCGCACACGCATCCTCATCGAGACCGGGCCGTCGGGCTACTTGTGGTTGAAGGTGTACGAGTTGGCGACGGCCGTCACGGCTTGATCATCAAGTTCGGGGTAAGACGTGCGAAGCCATCGCTCGACGTTGTGCCCCATGTCCTGCAGATTGCCGCTGTTCCAGAACGGAGGGGTGACCGCGTCGAGTTCGGCGAGCATCGCCCGAATCCGAGGCACAACATCGAACGCTCGATCACCCAGCAGAACCGCTACTCGGCGCTCCGGCTCCGTTGCGTCCAACACGCCAGGCGGACCCAGGAAGCTCACAACGGCCCGGCTCAGCTCTTCGTCGATCACGATGTGAGTCTGCCGGTTGATGCCCGACCATGCCGCGAAGGTGAGGCTCGTAACCGCTCATGGGCGCGGCTACGGCCGCAGAGGGAGGCCACTCGGCCACTCAAGGAATGAGTCATCGCCTGCAGTCCACGCGTCGTCGGCCGTCTGCATGCAGGCCCAGACGTCAGCCGGGTACTTCCTCGCATCGAGCATCTTGTCGAGTTCCGAGCGGGAGACGCGCCGTCGGGAGCCATCACTCAGGCTGACCTCGTACGCACGCCGCCCATGCGTGAGACGACGAAGACCACGCCAGTCCCCGACACGTCGAAGCGTCAGGACTCGTGGGCTCTCGACCATGGGGGTCACGCTCCCATGAAATGCACGCTCATGCCGCGCTCCGAGCGATCGTGCCGAGTAGCGGACCTTTAGAGCGCGCTGCGGCAACGGGTGGCCACGTGCAGTCCCCTAGCGTGTCCGTCATGAAGAAGGAGCGCCGACCCGGCGGCCGCCACGCTGGCGAACCCCACCGCCGTCTCGCCTTCGAAGAACCCGGCAGCGGGCCGTGGAGAACAGATGTCATTGCCTTCGTCGGCCTACCGCTGTTACTGCTCGCGTTCTCGTGGATTGCCGTAGCAACGTTCCGAGCCGGGGGCGTTGACCGCTGGAACGGACTCTCGGTTCTCTGCGGGGCAGCAGTACTCGTCAGACCTGCGGTGCTTCGATGGCGTCGGCTTCACACCGGGGCGACGGCCCGCGTTCTTGGCCGCCTCTACATCGTTCTCGGCGTCGTAGCCCTAGTCGGAGTCGTCGTCGGCCTCACGTAAAACACCGCGGATGCTCGTCAGGGAACATCCGCTTCTGCCGCTCGTCGAGGGCGGCACGCCCCATCGTGAGGCCCTGTCGATTCCCCAGAGCCGATACGTTGCCGCCATGGACCTGGCCTTCGCTCTGCCAGCGAAGCGGTTGACCGCGACCTTCTCGCTAGCCCCCGCCTGTGTGCAGCCATCGTCGACCGCATCACCTACGGCGGACACATCATGGAAACGGGCACCGACTCCTACCGCCTCGCCCACAGCAGGGCCCAACGTTGCCTCCGCTGTCGTGGGCTCCGGCGGCTGAGGTGACGGCACAGACTGGGTACCCGCACCGTTTCTGGTCCGAGCAGATTCGCCCTCCCTCGCGTCAGAGCGCCGGGGGATTTGGTCCCGCCGGAGCGGACCGCGACGGTTACGGCGGCATCGGACATTACTGGTCATGCAGAGCATGATCGGCACGACCGCGGAAGAGGTCCTGGTGGACCGAGCCGCCCGGAACGACCGGGACGCGTTCGGGGCTCTTTACGACCGTCACAGCCAGCGGGTCTTTGCGCACAGCGCCCGCCAGCTCGGCGGCGTGGAGGACGCCGATGACCTCACCGCGATCGTGTTCCTCGAGGCGTGGCGCCTGCGGGCCCGGATCCGGGTCGTCAACGGCTCTGCCTTACCGTGGCTCTTGATGACCGCCACGAACGTGGCCAGGAACTACCGACGCTCCGCTCGTCGATATCGGGCGGTCCTGAACAGGATCCCCGCCCCGCAGGCCAGCCCCGACCACGCGGAGGCCGTTGCGGCCGCTGCGACGTTCGAAGCTACCGGCCAAGCCCTGGCGCAGGCACTGGCCGGCCTGCGGCCGATGGACCGGCAGGTCGTTTCGCTCTGCTTCATCGGTGAGTTGACGTACGCCGAAGCCGCCCAGGTCCTTGGCATCAGTCACGCCGCCGTCCGTTCGCGCCTCATGAGATCCCGAGAGCGCGTCAAGTCAGCCCTGCTCGAGGCAGGCATCACCAGCGCAGAGGAAGGACTAGAACAGTGAGCACGAAGAGGCCGGACGGGCCGCGCATGGGCGAACACCGCGCCGCCCAGATCCGTGAGGCACTCATGGCCGAGATTCGGAACGAGGCCGGCCACGACAACACGGCAACCGCACCGTTCCGCAACCACCGCCGGACCTGGTCCGTCGTGGGCGTCACCGCCGCCAGCGTCGTCGTGGTGGGCGGCACTGCCGCCGCGTGGGTCGCGGTATCCCGACCCGACGACGCGTACTCGGCCTACTGCTCTGCCAGCGTCACGACCGACCCCGACATCTGGAAGCAGCACGGCGCCACCACCGCCACCAACGCCGACACCGGGGTGCGCTCACCGCTGGATGCCATCGACGCGTGTGCTGCGATGTGGCGAACAGGAACCATGACCAGTGACGGCGCCTCCACGGGCCAGGCCGGGGCAGCCGACGTGCCGGAGCTCACAGCCTGTGTCGTGGAGGCCCAGCTAGTGGTGTACCCCGGCCCCGCAACGGTGTGCGCCGAGCTGAAGGTGCCCGCCGCCACCAAGTAGGTCCACCTTGGGGTGTCGCAGCTCGGGAGCGACACCCCAAGGCGTACCTGAGCGTGCGGGGTCTAGTTGAACTGCATCGAGGAAGCTCGATCGTTCATCGCGTCACCGACGTAGGAGCTATTGACGATGAACCCGTACGAGGACCCGGAGTAGGTGTTCTCCCACAGCTTGGTCGCGCAGTTCCCGTAGGACTTGAACGAGCTGATCCGGTCGTTCCACCCCGACGGCATGACGCCGATCGACCAGTCGACGTCGGCGTTGGTGTCGCAGTCCCCGGAAGCGTAGAAGTAGTAGCTCGCGTCGGTGTAGTTGTTGTCGGCCCAGGAGATGTTCAGGACGAAGTTCGCCGCCGGGCTCTGGGCGATACTGGCCCGCTGCCGGTCCGAGATCACCTTGGTACCTGCCGGGACCTGCACGCGCCCACCGCTGATGAACGAGATGACCTCCGGGCCGCTGTTGAAGCAGGATATGGCTCCTGTGCCGACGTCCATCGCGCAGAACGAGCCGGCCGGAGCCGCCTGCGCAGCAGGAGCCCCCACGGCAGGCACTGCTACGACCGCGGCGACGACCACCACTTTCCAGATCCGATTCATAACATCAGTCCCCTCTGCCGCAAGCACCTTGCTGTGGCAAACGGTTATGTCCGCTCACCACGGATGCGTCGCAAAGCGTGACCGCACAGCCCGGAGAACCCCGGCCCCGACCCGGAGATGCGGCTGAATCTCATCAACACTTTCTTGCCAAACGTCGATGAGGTGCGTCCGACACTCAGTGACAAGCGCGTCCGTCACTCGCCGGCGCGGCCATCGCAAGCAGCACCACCGAAGTCAGATATAGAACGCAGTGTTCCTGAGAGAACTGCCGCAGTCGATGCACGCTCATGCCGCTCGTCGGACGACGTCCGACCATCAGCGTGAGGCGTTTAGCGTCAAGGGCTGGGCGGGTGCCGGTGTCTCGTCGTCGGCCCCTGCATAGCTAATCGAGGTCGTGCTCGGCAGCGTGTGATCGGGTTGTGTCGACGACGGGACGGGGCGGCCTGCGATGTCCGACGAGATACCCCAGGGGTTCTCAATGCCGCAGAAGGCTCACCCCGCCCCAGCTCTTGGGTGTCAGCGCCTCGTGCTGGTGGCTTGGTACTGGATCTCGTTACGCAGCAACGGTGCTCGCGGCCTCCTTCCACGTGGTGGTGCCGTGGGCGGCGATGACGGGGTCCCACGAGCGTTGTTGGGTGACGACGGCGTACAGCTGGCGCAGGATCGCTGCGGCGACCGCGGCCTGGGCCTGGGTCGGGGTCAACCGGTTCTGCTCGCGAGTGGTGAGGTGGCGGTAGCGGGCCGCGTACACCCGGTTCGTCTGCAGGCACCCCCACACCGCCCGCCACGCCGCGACCCGCAGCTGCGGCCGTCCGGCGCCGGTGAGCCTGGCGCGGCCGGTGAACGTGCCGGACTTGCCTTCCCGCGGTGCGAGGCCGGCGTTTTGACCACAGCCCGGGCGGAGGCGAACCTTCTCAGGTCCCCGGTCTGCGCGAGGATCGCGGCGGCGCCGACCGGTGACAGCCCGTCGATGCTGGTCACCAGCGTCGTGAGGCCGAGCTCGTCCAGGACGGACACCATCCGCGTCTCGACGTCGGCCAGCTTGGCGCGGGTCTCGTCCCAGTCGGTCAGGGTCCACTCGAGCCGCTCGAACACCGCCGCCCGGTGCGCGACCACCCCTGCACGGTCATCGAGGGCGGCGAAGACGCGTCGCACGATCCGCAGGCACGGCCGGACCCCACCCCGACGGGTCACCTCCGCGCGGACAGCCCGCTCGAAACGGGCCAACCCGAGCCGAYGGGTGCGGTCCAGGTCCCCGCCGTCACGGCGAACGACGACGGTCAGGGCAGCGACCCAGGTGGCCGAGCGGAACGGGTGCTTCGCGCTCTCGAGCGCGGCCGGCCACACGCACTCGAGCAGGTCACGGACCGTCTGCACGGCCGCGACGTGCTTCTCGAGGAGCTCCTCCCGGCGGGTGCCGAGGTGCCGCAGCCGGGTCCAGGTCGCGTGCTCCTCGTCGACCGGCTCGGGCAGGTAGCAGCGCAGCTGCCCGGTGAGCCGGGCGATGAGGACGGCGTCCTTGTCGTCGGTCTTGTCCGTGGTCAGGTCCTCGCTCTTGCGGGCCCAGGACGAGGCAGCCGGCTGGACGCACACGAACGACATCCCACGCTGCGCGGCGAGCTGCGCCAGGACCATCCACCGGTGCCCGGTCGGCTCACACGCCACCGTCACCCCCGTGAAGCCCTTCCGCGGGCCCGGTCGGCGGCCCAGTCCAGGGCGGTCCCGAGGTCCCACGCCTTGCACCGGAACGTCCTCCGCGCCAGCACCCTCGAGTCGTGGTCGGTCACCACTAGCATCTGCTTGCGGTCGGCCAGGTCGATCCCCACGATCGCGTTCGTGACCGGGACCGCGGCCCGGAGCCGGGAAAGCCGAGCGTTCCGGTTCCGATCGCCGCGCGAGACACCACTACCGTGAGACATGAACGTCCTCCTTCGATGCGATGGGACACCAAGCCCGACAAGCGCATCAGGAGGACGTTCGCCACGCCAGACCCGACCGCGCAGAACGCCTTTCTATGCCGCGGATCGCGTGATGCCCCGGACACGCTCGGGCCCGTCCGCCCGACCCTGACCGGGCATGACGCTCCCCACGAGGGCCCATGCCGTTTCGCTGGCTGCCCCGGGCGCCCGTCGTACGGCCGTCCCGGCCGTACAGTCACGGACGCCGGCGAACAGCGCCAAGCCCGCTTTCGGGGCGTGTTCCTCACCGAAGTGCCCACGAGAAGGGACGCTACTGAACGGGGCTGAACTCCCCCGAACAGGCGGTCGGCGGTCTTCGCAGGTGGTGATGAGCCCAACAAATGAGACCACGACGAGAAACGCCGGTCCGGGCCCTGAGGCTCGAACCGGCGTTTCTGCAGGTGACTGGCGGTGGCGGTGGGATTTGAACCCACGGTGGAGTTACCCCCACACACGCTTTCGAGGTCTGCGCCAAGGCGTCCGCAACGGGACACGCAGGGCTGCGGCACGCTCATCCGACTGCGGGCGAACGCCACTGGACGAAGGCGATTGTGCTCGAACGAGACCAGAATTGAGACCACGGCGATCCAGCAACACTCCCACTGAAAATCGGAAGGTCGGCGGTTCGACCCCGCCCCTGGCCACCACCCGAAGCCGCAGGTTCAGACCCCTCTGACCTGCGGTTTCGTCGTTCCTTGGTTGCTGCACTCCCTCGTCTGTTGCCGCCGCCGAGTGACCGCCATTGACCGCGACACGCCGCTGATGGCCGGGAGTTATCGCACGAGTTATCGCACGACATCTCGACGTCAAGACAAGATGAACCGCCGTGGTGTCCGACTGTCGACGACGCTTGAAAACGAGGCCATAGCGACGGTCGAAAACGAGGCCACCCAGACAGATTGGTTGGGTGATCTCAGTGGAGGATTGGGCTCTGATCCGGCGGCTGGTCGCGGACGGTGTTCCGCAGCGCCAGGTAGCGAAGGATCT